>DATCXH010000343.1:0-7861 GCA_036565925.1 Vicinamibacterales bacterium | reverse complement strand
ACGGAGCCGACGCCACCGCCGACGTCGCCGACGCCACCACCGCCGACCAGCACGGGCCCTGATACGACGCGCCCGACGATCGCGATCACCGGTCCGACGTCCGGAGATTCCTTCACGACATCATTAGCGTCGATCACCGTCGCCGGGGTTGCCGCAGACAACGTCGGTGTCACGCGGGTGATGTACTCGAACGATCAGACAGGCGTTCTCGGCCAGGCCAGCGGTACGACGAACTGGAGCACCTCGATTCCGCTCGCGGCCGGCACGAATCACATCACCGTGAGGTCGTACGACGCCGCGGGGAATCAGTCAGCGGCGGATTATCTGTCGATCACTCGCGGCGCGACGACGACTACGCCGCCGCCGACGCAGCCGGCGCCCACGCAGCCGGCGCCCACGCCGGATTCGTCCTCAGTGAGGCTCGGTACGTCGATCGAGGGCATTACGGCGTTCCTCGAATGGACGGGTGCATCCTGGCCAACCGTGGACGTCTATCGGAACGGGGTGTTCATTCAGACCACGGCCAACGATGGGTACTGGGCGCAATACCTCGACAGCTACGGCCGTTTCGACTACACGGTCTGTGCGCCGGGCTCGCCGACGGTGTGCTCGAACACCTCGACGGTATCTCGCTAGACTCGAGTCAGGTCACTCGCCTGTCCCGGTCCTGATAAGACTGAGGGCGGGCGAGTGATCGCCACTGGCAGGGGAGTTGCTCAACCTGTCACTATCCGTCTCCCTGGTGTTCGCTGACGGTGACAGACACCGCATCGGGAGGAGGAGGGTGCCATGGGCGGACGAGCCGTCTCCTCACTAGTTGTTGCGATTGGTACGACCGTAATCGTCGCCGCATCCGCGGCGGCGCAGGAACGCAGCGCCCCGCCGGGCGCGGTAATTGTTCGTCCGGTCCAGGTCAACGAAGTTCGCGTCCACCAACCGGCTCCGCCTTCACCTCTCGATCAACGTCCGACCTTCGGTCTCCCGCGACCGGTCGACCCGGCATTCATCAGCCGGCCCCTCGACGCTCGGGACAGGCCGATCCCTCGCCCGCAATCGAGCGTTGTCACAAACGCCCGTATTCCCAATCGCGTTCACAGCCGCGGTCGTATGCCCGGCTTCAAGCTGCGGTCCAATGTGGGGTTTGGTGTGGTGGTCGGCTATCCGGTGATCTTCCCGTACGCCTATCCATACGATCCATTCTCGCCGACGACCGGATATCCGCCGTACACGGCCGCGCCGCCACAACCGAACACGTATTCGAACGTTGATTCGCTGCCGGCTGCGTCGAGCGTCGTGACGGCCGCATCATCGTTGCCCGCGGCGATTTCATGTGAGGCGTCAGCGCCGTGTGGTGGGGTCAGCTTCGATATTGCGCCCTCCACGGCACAGGTGTATGTCGATGGAGTCTTTGCCGGTCTCGTGGAAGACTTCGACGGCGCGAGCGAGCCGCTGCTCCTGGCACCTGGCACCCACTACGTCGAGATCAGGCTTGCTGGTTTTCGGACGGCCACATTTGATGTGACTATCACCCCGGGCGAGATCACACCGTATCAGGGCACGTTGGAGCGCTTACGTCTGCGGACACAGTGAGCGGTCATCCGCGCGATCGCGGATTGTGCGGCACGTGCGAGCACGCGCAGGTAATCACCAGCGCACGCCGCTCGACCTTCTCCCTCTGCAAACTGTCGTTTGTTGATTCGCGGTTCGCGAAATATCCCGTGCTACCTGTGCGCCAATGTGACGGATATAGGCGCGACGCGTCTTCGAACCACTAACCACCAACCAGCTACGCCGCCTGGCGGTAATCCTCGGCCAGCGCAGACACCAGCCTCACCGCCGGCACTTCGTTCGGGCTCTGGCGATCGATCGTTTCGTCGTGAATCGCAATCTGGAGCGCTTCGAAGCATGTCGGGTCGATCGCATTCCCGACATCGGCGCGCATGATGTCCAGCACACGTTCGATCGGCATGCCGGGCCGGTACGGGCGCGAGGCACGCAGCGCGTCGCACACGTCGGCGGTGCACAGTACGCGCGTCAGCATCGGCAACGCGCCGCGATCGAGTCCGAGGTCGTAGCCGCTGCCATCGAGCCGCTCGTGATGCGATGCGGCAACGCTGGCGAGGTGCCTGAAGCAGCCGGTCCGCATGAGGATCTCTCGAGTGGCTGCCGGATGACGCCGCATCGCCCGGAACTCCTCGTCTGTGAGTATTGCCGGTTTGTCCAGGATCAAATTGGATACGCCGAGTTTTCCGATGTCATGCAGCAGCGCCGCGCGGCGGATCTCACGAACCTGTTCGTCCGCATAGCCCATCACCGCGGCGATTGCGACGCCGGTCGCCGCGACACCGCGTGAATGCTGGAACGTCCACGGTGACTTTGCGTCGATCACCAGCGCGAAGGCCTCAGCAACACGATCGAGCCGATCCTCGTCGGCGACGATGACGCGATCGACAGGCTCGAGCTTCGTCACCTGTGCCTGCGCGTCGTCCTCGGCGAGGGCCCGCCAGAATTCGACGTCGGCGCGGATCGCCAGGAACGCTGCGACGATCTCGGGATCGAACCATGAGGCCTTGCGCGCGATCGCCATGTCGTACGCGGCGTCAACGCCGTAAGTCGTGACGAACACCTCGGCGGTCTGCGCAAGGCCGAGGATGCGCGCCAGTAGTGGAATCTGATCGCCGCGCAACGCGTAAGGCTGACCAGCGCCATCCCAGTGTTCGTCGAGTCCACGAATCGCCTGCACCGTGTGGTCGTGAAAGCCCAACATCCGCGCGATATCGGCGCCGCGCTCGCATCGCGTCAGCACGACCTCGCGAGCACCCTCGGGACCACGTGTGAGCACACCGAGCAACTGAAACGCGCGCGTCAGCCAGAACTGTCCCGGTGCCACGTTGCGCGCCACGAAGCGGAAGGCGTCGAGCGCTTTCGGCCAGTCGGTGGTTTTCAGATCGGCCTTGACACGATGATCGTCGGCCCCGAACAACACCGCGAATCGTGCCGCGTTGCTCGAGCACCCGAGGTCTTTCATCAGCAGTGCGTAGAACAGCGCTGACGTCTGCTCGGACGGCAACTGCAGCTCTCGCGCGATCCGCATGCCGATCACGCAGCTGCGGATGGCGTGCCCCTCGCGTTGTCCCTCGGTCAGGTCGAGCGCATACGAGAGGCCGGCGAGCACGTTCGACAGCCGAATGTCAGGTCGTTGAATCAACACAGTCTGCGCTCACAAATCTGTCAGCCGCACGGGCTTTCGCTGCGTGGACCATGCCAGAAAAGCCCGGTGCAGAACAGAGAAACGGCGCGTCGCGAGCGCACGCGATGTCTCAGATCGGCCCAGA
The DNA here is from genome assembly GCA_036565925.1 of Vicinamibacterales bacterium. GTDB lineage: Bacteria > Acidobacteriota > Vicinamibacteria > Vicinamibacterales > UBA2999 > Gp6-AA40. The sequence goes on along the minus strand of DATCXH010000343.1, from coordinate 4,526 downwards.
ATGAAGACCTGTCGATCCCAGAGAGTCTCGGAGGCGCGGATTTATTCGGCCCACGACTCGGCCCACTTCGATCTAACATTTCCATCCTGTCGGGACAGCAAAGCGCCCAAGTCGTAGCCCTTCGGCAACCTCAGCGTGACTGGGTACACCATGAAGACATTGATCGCGCTCACCATGCTCACCTTCGTCGTGGCCGGCACTGCGTCTGCGCAGACCACGAAACCATCGTCACTCGCGGCACTCTCGACGCAGCCGTCGATGAACGTGTTCCGTCGGTTCTCGACCGACTCGGCGACGATGACTGGGTTCTATGGGGACGTGCTCGGCCTCAAGGCACTGCCGCCGCTGCGCATGCCCGGCGGCGGAACGATGATCCTGTTTCAGGTCGGATCAGGTCAGGTGAAGCTGCAGGCAACTCCGGCGGCGAAGGACTACGCGTCCGGTCCCGTGAAAGACGTGAGCGGGCTGCGCGTGTTTACGTTCTTCTTTCCTGACGAGCGCTCGCTGACGGCGCGTTTTGTCGAGCATGGTTATGCCGCGCCGCAGTTCCAGGACACGCCGAATGGACGCCGTGCGATGGTCGTCGATCCCGAGAACCAATGGGTCGAGCTCGTGGTGGTTCCGAACGCCGCGCCGTCGGTGTATCAGTCGATGGAAGTTGGCTTGACGGTAACCGATCTCGAGAAGAGCAGAGCGTTTTATCGCGACTTCGTGGGGCTCGATGAATTGCCGCCAGTCAAAGACGCGCTGCTCGGCGTGACGAAGTATCCGTTCCGACACGGTGAGACGACGGTCAATGTCTGGAGCTTTGGCCCGACGGCACGCGCCAACACTCGCACCGCCGGTATTCAGTACGTCATCAGCGATGTGGAAGCGGTGGACGTCAAGGCGAAGGCGCAGTCGGTGAAGATCGACACCCCGCTGGGAAACTTCAGCGCCGGTCTGCGGACGATCTGGCTCTCGGATCCCGACGGGATCACGAACTACTTCGCGCAGATCATCCGCAATCCTGGGGCGTCCTCTACGAAATAGCGCCTCTACTGCTTTGTCGCGGTCCAGTTCGTCGAGGCGCTGCCTGTGCGCGTCGTGCCTTCGATCTGATTGCCCTTCACGACGCCGGAGTACTCCTGACCGTCCGCAGTCCACGAGATCTGCGTGCCGCGCAGCTTGCCCGTCACCGGCACTGATTTGCCACTGGTCGTGAGCGTCCCGCTCAGGGTCTGATACGTCTGCTTCAGCGCGATCTCGCCCTGGGGCAGCTTCCACGTGCCGTCTACTTTCGCGGGCACGATGTAGAGCATCACGGTGCACCAGCTCGAACAGTCGCCGCCGATGGTCTCTGTCTTCTCTGGCGTCCAGTCCTGAATGGAGAACGTGTTCGAGACGATGCGCGTGCCGGGGCGCAGGTTGGCGAACTTGTCCCGGAGCTGTAACAGATTGCTCGGTAGCAGGAAGAGTACGAGTGCCGTGGCTTTCGAGAACTCGGCCTGGTACATATCACCCTGGACGAACTGCGCTTTCTCCGACACGCCAGCTTCCTTTGCCAGGCGCTTCGACAGTTCCACCATGTCGGGGTTGTATTCGACGCCAAGCGCTTGTGCACCGCGCTTGGCCGCGGCGATCACGTTGCGACCATCACCAGACCCGAGATCGACGACGAAGTCCTGCGGCGTGATCTCGCCCATCTCAATCATCTTCTTGACCGTCTCCTCGGGCGACGGCACCCACACGACGTCCTTGCCGGCCTGTCCGACCTGCGGTTCGAAGGGTTTCTGCTGGGCGAACGCGATCGTCGCGGTCAGCAGGACCGCGATCGTCAGCGTCAGTGTACGCAGACGACTCAAAGCCATGATGGATTAGTCCTCGTGCTCAGCGCGCCCGCCCCGTTTATCCTCGGGCCAGGCGGGTTTATCCTCGCGCCAGGCGCAGTGCCTTCGCGCGTTTCCGATAGCCTCGTGTACGAAGCCACCATATGCCAGGCGAGCAGGCAAAGCATGCTGTGGCCAGGGAGTAGTAAATCACAGTGACGACCGCAGCCACAGTCCCAATGCCGACGGGCAGCCACCATGCGACCGCCGCAGTGGTGGCCACGACCATGATGAGGTCGACGAGCGCTGCGACGACTTGCATCCGCGATGTGCGCATCCACGTGCGACCGGCGAGCGTCATGCGCAGCGGGCCGGATGAGGTTGCCTGATTCGCCGATGGTTGCTGTTCGTCCTCGTCGGGGAAGAGCAGGACGAATTCGCTGAGGGCGGCCTCGACGGGCAGTCCGAGTGCGAGCGCGTAGGCACGGAAGAACGATCGCCGGTAGATGCCCATCGGCCACCGGGACACGTCGGCGCGCTCGAGCGCGGCGTAGAGTCCTTCGCTCACTTTGCTGCGCTCGGCGATCTCAGCGAGGGTAATGCCGCGACGTTCGCGCACCTCTTTCAATTGCTCACAGTACGCGAGGCGCGCGGCTGCCGCGGCCGCTTCGCGCGTGGCGCGATCGGGAACCGCCGTCAACGACGGCCGTGGCTGCGACTGCACCTCGAGCTGGGCTGTCGCCGCGCTGTCTGGAAGAGCGGACATGCTCACTGCTGCGATGACATTTCCGGGGGAGGTGCGATCTTACTTCCAATCGTGCGGATCGCATCACCGGGTGCGAGCCTTTTTTGCAGCGACTTCCGACCTCGTCGGGACTAGAATTTGTCCGGTCCACTGGAGGTCCCGATGATTAGGTCAGCTAGCCGCCGCGTTGCGGGTGCGCTGGTGCTTGCGGCCGGTCTTGCGGTAGGCGCGGCGCAGCTGTGTGCGCAAGCGCAGGCTCAACCGCAGACGCCACCTGAGCCCCTGAGTGCGCTTGCACCAGCCAATCTCTCGAAGTCGCGTCCGGCTGCGCCCTTCAACTTGACCGGCAATTGGTTCATCGACAACAGCCCCGGCATTCAAGGCTGGCTGTTCGGGCCCGCGACGATCCCCAAGCTGAAGCCTGAAGCGCAGAAGCATCGCGACGCGTATGTGCAGGCGGCAAAGGAAGGCAAGGTGTATCGCGACGACATCGGCGCGTGCTGGCCGGCCGGCGTGCCGATCATCATGACGCGCGTTTGGCCGATCGCGATGATTCAGATGCCGACCGCGATCTACATGATTAGCGAGTTCATGAACAGCATGCGCGTCGTCTATCTCGACGGCCGGACGCACACCGACCCGGATATCGTCGTGCGCACTTTCAATGGTGAGTCGATTGGTCACTGGGAAGGCGACACGCTCGTCGTCGAGACGAAGAACTTCATCAACGATCCGCATCACTGGGTCGATCAGGGCGTGCCGGCGAGCGACGAACTCCGCATCATCGAGCGGATTCGCATGATCAACGATGGCAAGGCGCTCGAGATTGCGATGACACTCACCGATCCGAAGAACTGGGAGGGCGAGTGGAAAGGCGTGCGCCGCTGGAATCGCGTGGACGATCACGACATCGGCGAAGTCGAGTGTCTCCCCGATTTGAACGAGCATCTGCAGAGCACGTCGTCCAAGGTTCATGTTCGATAGCCGGCCCGGGTAGGGCGTCGGTAGGAGGATCAATGAGGAAGGTATTGCTCGGAGCGGCGCTCGGACTCGCGTGCACCGTCTCGGTGCTCGCGCACCACTCGCCAGCCGCGTTCGATCGGACGAAGGAAGTGAAGCTGGTCGGCACCGTGAAGGAATTCCGGTGGCAGAACCCGCACACGTGGATTGAAGTGCTCGTCCCGGACGAGAAGGGCAAAGAGGTGCTGTGGGGTGTCGAGCTCACGAGCCCGACCTATCTGGTACGCGCGGGCTGGAAGTCGAACATCATCAAGCCGGGCGACAAGGTCACGGTCGTGGTGAACCCGGTGCGCAGCGGTGAGCCGGCAGGCATTTTCAAATCGTTGACCCTGGCCGACGGCCGCGTGCTGACTGAGCGCCCCGCGCGACTCGGCACCGCGGACTCCAAGTAGGCCGCCATGCGACGGATTGCTGCATTCGTCCTCATCGGGGCGATGGTATCGGCCAGCTGTTCGCCCTCGTCACAGACCGCGGCGCCTGCCGCGTCAGCGACGCCCGCTGCAGACGCCACCGTAGAAGAAGGCAAGCAGTTGAGTGCGTTGGCGCCGGCCAACATCGCAAAGCCTCGACCCAAGGCGCCGTTCGACGTGACCGGCAACTGGTTCATCGACGTCAGTCAGAACCCGGAAGCGTGGCGCTTTGGTCCGCCGTACCCGAAGCTCACACCGGCGGCGCAGATGCATTGGGACGCGGCGAAGAAGTATGCCGCTGAGGGCAAGGTCTATCGCGATGACATCGGCCAGTGCTGGCCGGCCGGACTGCCGCTCATCATGACGCGCTACTGGCCGATGGCGATGGTGCAGATCCCGACAGCGATCTACATGATCAGCGGCTTCATGAACAGCGTTCGCATCGTGTATACGGATGGCCGCAAGCACACCGACCCTGACATCATCGTCAGGACCTATAACGGCGAGTCAATCGGTACGTGGGAGGGCGACACGCTCGTGGTC
>DATCXH010000314.1:0-7117 GCA_036565925.1 Vicinamibacterales bacterium | reverse complement strand
GCGGCGGCTATCTCGCCGGCCGCGTCCTCGATCCACTCAAGCCGGAACGCACCGATCACATGATCATCGCGCTCCTGTGCCTGGGCGTCTCGCTCGCGGCGATCGTCGCATCCGTCGTGCATGGGGTGCAGTTCTTGTGATACATCTCGACGTTCACTCATGAGACCGGAGCAGAGACTGTGAGACTGGCGTATCAAGGAGAACCAGGAGCGTACAGCGAAGCGGCGGCCCTGCAATATGGCGGACCGCAGGCCGAGACGCTGCCGTGCAAAAGCTTCGAGGACGTGTTCGACGCCGTCTCTCGCAAGAAAGCCACGCACGGCGTCGTCCCGCTCGAGAACTCGATCGGCGGCACGATCCATCGCAACTACGACCTGCTTCTCGATCACGACCTCACCATCTCCGGCGAGGTCGAGCTCGATGTCGTCCACTGCCTGCAGGCGCTACCGGGCACCAAGCTCGAGGACGTCAAGGTCGTCTACTCGCATCCCCAGGCGCTCGCTCAGTGCGAACGGTATCTCAAGGACCTCGGCGCCAGTGTAGAAGCCGTCTATGACACGGCCGGTGGTGCGAAGCTCGTGTCAGAGAAGAAGCTCGCCGGCGCAGCGGCGCTGGCGTCGCGCCGCGCGGCCGACGTGTTCGGACTCGAGGTGTTGCAGGAAGCCGTGCAGGACTACGAGTTCAACATCACCCGGTTCGCCATCATCGGCGGTGCGCCACCCGCCGACGCCAATAAGACGACGATCGTGTTCGCGCTGCCGAGCACACCAGGCGCGCTCTTCAAGGCACTGAGCGTATTCGCGCTTCGTGACATCAACCTGACCAAGCTCGAAAGCCGGCCGATGCGTGGGCGTCCCTGGGAATATCTGTTCTACGTCGAAGTCGATGCACCGCGTTCCGACCTCGGGTGCGCACGTGCGCTGACGCATCTCGCCGAATTCGCGCGCTGGACGAGGGTACTGGGCACCTACAAAGGCACGGAGCGACGACAAGCGGAGTCGACCTAGAGCGGGGGCCCAAGCCAGGAGCCTGAAGCCATATAATCGCCGGCCATGATGCTCCGAGCCGGACTGATCATCGCCTTCTTCGGATTTGCTTCGGTTGCCTACGCTCAGACTCCGCCCGACGGGGCCGATCTCTACAAACGCAACTGCGCGCAATGCCACGATAACGGCACGAATCGCGCGCCGAATCGCGACTCGTTCAAGGCGCTGACCGCCGAGCGTGTGCTCGCGGCCATGGAAACCGGATCGATGATCACCATGGCCAACAACCGCACCGCCCCCGAGCGTCGCGCGATCGCTGAATTCCTCACCGGCAAAGCGATCGGAAGTCCTCTCGTGACGGCACCACCCGCCGCGGCGATGTGCGCGGGTTCGTCGGCCTTCAATCCGAACGCTGGTCCGCGCTGGACGGGATGGGGACAAAACACGAGCAACACTCGATTCCAGGACAGTGCAGGCGCGGGTCTCACAGCGGCCGATGTGCCAAAGCTGAAACTGAAGTGGGCCTTCGCATTCCCTGGCGACCTGCAGTCATATGCACAATCCACCATCGCCGGTGGACGCGTGTTCGTCGGTAGCTGGGGTGGCAAGGTCTACTCGCTCAACGCCGCGACCGGATGCATCCACTGGTTCTTCGATGCGGGACAAGGCGTGCGCTCGGCGATCAGCGTCGGACGCGTGGGCAATCGCGACATCGCGGTCTTCGGCGACGCGCAAGCCAACGTCTACGCACTCGACGCCGCAACTGGCCGGCTGCTGTGGAAGACAGACATTGACGACTTCCCCGTCGGCCGCATCACTGGCTCGCCGACGCTCTATAACGGACGCATCTATGTAGGCACCGCATCCGGCGAGGAAGCGTCGGGCGCCAACCCCGCATACGAATGCTGCAAATTCCGCGGCAGCGTTGTCGCGGTCAATGCGGCGGACGGCAAGATCCTGTGGAAGACCTACACCGTCGAACAGCCGAAGCCGCAGAAGAAGAACGCGGTAGGGACTCAACTCTGGGGACCGTCGGGTGTGCCGGTGTGGTCGGCGCCGGCCATCGACGCCAAGCTGAATCGCCTGTATGTGACGACCGGCAACAACTACAGCGATCCGCCGTCGACGACGAGCGATTCGTTTATGGCGCTCGATATGGACTCCGGGAAAATTCTGTGGTCGAAGCAGATGACACAGAAGGACGCTTACACCGCGGCGTGCCGTCTGCCGGACAAGACCAACTGCGCCGAGTCCAACGGGCCCGATTTCGATTTCTCGTCCTCGCCGATCCTGCTCTCGCTCGCCAACGGCCGCCGGATGATCGTCGCCGGTCAGAAATCGGGCATCGTGCATGCACTCGATCCAGACAAGGGCGGCGAGGTCCTCTGGCAAACACGCGTCGGCCGGGGCGGGACGATGGGCGGCGTGCAGTGGGGGTCAGCGGCGGATCAATCGAATGTGTATGTGGCGCTGTCGGACATCGGTCGCGTCATGCTGAATTACAGCAACAGCACTGACGCCGATCCGAAGCAAGGTGGCGGCATGTTCGCGTTGCGACTCGAAGACGGCGAACGCGTCTGGTATACGCCGCCGCCTGGATGCGGCACGCGTCAACGCTGCAGCCCAGCCCAGTCTGCGGCAGTCAGCGCAATCCCGGGCGTCGCCTTCTCGGGATCGGTCGATGGTCACATGCGCGCGTACTCGACGAAGGACGGCGCGATCATCTGGGACTTCGACACCATTCGCGCTTATGACGCGGTGAACGGAGGTCAGGGTCGCGGCGGATCGATCGATGGCCCTGGTCCAGCCATCGGCGGTGGACTGGTGATCTTCAATTCCGGCTATCCAACTGCGGGCGGCACGCCCGGGAATGTCCTGCTCGCCTTCTCAGTCGACGGGAAGTAGCGGGCCACGCTGAAGCCCAGCCTACCGCGCGTTCGTGTTCGGCATCGCGACCCAGGACGGGGCGGAAGCGGGAGTCCGCGGCCAAGCGTGATCGACGCGCATGAGGGTTCGCCGTGTGGACCATCATTAGCGCGCCGCTCCTCTTTGTTCACGAGGACTGCGAGGTGCTCGTGCAGGGAGGTGCGTGCATTCACAAAATCGACGGGCTCTCCATAACACACCAGGACATGGCAGCCGCAGGTATTCACTGCGGCAGGTTGACACGGGAGTGGAATACCACTTCGGGGCGGTGCGCAACCCATCATCGCACTTGGGCCGACCGTGTTCTGCTGTTCGGGACCGGCGCACTCTGGCTGCAGATCGTGCTCGATGCTCCTGTGTTCTTCCCGCTGCTCACCGGACTCTTCGAGTTGCTTCTACTCGCGATCGCTGCGGACCTGTGGCTCGGCACGAAGGACCTGACGGTGGACTGCATACGATCGGACGCCGGCAAACTATCGCTGGATTGGGACCACTCGGCGATCGCGTCTTGCGTACCGGAACCTCGGCCGCGACTGAAAGCGACTCGACCGTTGTGTGTGGGCCGGGAATTGCAGCGTCCCGCGCGGAGGTGGTGCGTCTCATGGCTGTCGGCGATCAGTCGAGCTCCGCGTCCGTCGTTCGAGTGGCGGCCGTCGGCGATCTGCATTGCACCCGTTCGTCGCATGGTGCATTTCAGGCGCTATTCAGCCAGGTCTCGGCGTCGGCCGACATGCTGCTGCTGGCCGGCGATCTGACCGACACCGGTCTGCCAGACGAGGCGCGCATTCTCGCGCGAGAGGTCGCGGCGCTCCACGTGCCGGCGATTGCCGTCTTCGGCAACCACGACCACGAATCCAGCCATCAGGACGAAGTGAGGCACATCCTCACCGATGCGGGCATGACGATTCTCGACGGCGAAGCGACCGAGGTGCGCGGCATCGGCGTCGCCGGCGTCAAAGGTTTCTGCGGCGGATTCGGCAATCGCGCGTTGGGACCGTGGGGCGAAACAGCCATCAAACAGTTCGTCCACGAAGCCGTCAACGAAGCGCTCAAGCTCGAAGCCTCGCTCGCACGTTTACGGACGAAACATCAGATCGTGCTGCTGCACTATTCGCCGATTCAAGAGACGGTCGAAGGCGAGCCACCAGAGATCTTCGCCTTCGTTGGCTCGAGCCGACTCGAAGAGCCGATCAGCCGGTTCCCGGTCTCGATGGTCTTCCACGGTCATGCGCATCGCGGACGTCCGGAAGGCCACACGAAGGATCACGTGCCGGTCTACAACGTCTCGCTGCCGCTCCTGACGCGGCTCTATCCCGATCGGCCGCACTTCCGTGTCTTCCAGATTCCCGTCGATGCCACCGAATCCGCGCCCGCCGCGATGCACGGAGGCTTGTGAATACCGCGAGTCTCCCCAAGCGCTCGCTCGCGACGTTCTATCAGGATGCATTCGCGATTCTCGAAGAAGCGCAGATTCTCTTTCTGATTGGCGGCGCGTTCGCGCAGTCACGCCACACGCAGCGCGACCGCGACACCAAGGATCTCGACATCATCCTTCGGCGCGAGGACGTACCGCGCATGCTCGTCGCGTTCGAGCACGCCGGCTATCACGCGGACGTGCCGTATCCACATTGGCTGGCGAAGATTCACAGCAATGGTCAATACCTCGACGTGCTCTTCGGATCGGGCAACGGAGTCATTCACGTCGACGATTGCTGGTTCGCGCACTCGGTCGAAGCTGACGTCCTCGATCGCAAAGTGCGGTTGTGTCCGGCCGAGGAGTTGCTGTGGTCGAAGGCCTTCGTGCAGGAGCGCGAGCGCTTCGATGGCGCCGATATCCTGCACCTGCTGCACGCGTGCGCGCGCACGTTGGACTGGGATCGCCTGCTCGCCAGGTTCGATCGCTACTGGCCGGTCCTCTTCAGTCACCTGGTGCTGTTTCAGTTCACCTACCCCGATCGTCGCGCCGACATCCCGCGGCGCATCATCGATGAATTGAGCGGTCGTCTGTCAGAATTGGCGCACAACGACGCCGAGCACGTCTGCTACGGAACGATTCTGTCGCGCGAGCAATATCTCTACGACGTGAACGTGCTTGGCTATGAAGATGCCCGGCTCGTCCCGCGCGGCAGCATGACACGTCGCGACCTCGAGATCTGGACCGAGGCCATCAATAAGAAGTGACCTCAAGGGCGCAATCTGGCTGAGCGAGGCGGCGAGGGTCTCCCACGACACCGCGCGGCACCCTCGATCGCCTCATCCGAAAAACCCGTCGAAATCCCCAAGGCTTTCCGACGCGCGTCGGGTCTGCGACATGCACACCCTCACTCAGCACATCGTTCATCGCTGAGGTGATACCCATGGCAACCTCTATGCTCGCGGGCGTTCAAGAATTCCTCACGCCCTCGTTCCTCTCGCGCGTCTCCAGTCAGACCGGCGAATCGGAAGCCGCCGTCTCGAAGGGCTTCACCGCGATTGTTCCCACGCTGCTCGCCTCGATCGCCGATCGCAGCGGCGACACCGGCTTCATGAGTCGCCTGGTGAGCCTCGCGACCAACGCGCCGACTGAGACTGATTACATTGCGCCGCCATCACGGGAAAACCCGACCATCGAATCGGGCAGCGGGATCACGGGATGGCTCTCGAATCTCTGGTCCGGTGGGAGCGTATCGGCGATCACCAATGCCGTCGCTCGCTACTCGGGCGTGCGCGCCTCCTCTGCCTCGTCACTCCTGTCAGTGGGCGGGCCCCTGGTACTTGGATACCTGGGACGGCTCATGCGATCGGACAACCTCGATGCCCCGAAGCTCGCGCAGCGGCTGCAATCGGAGCGCGGCGCACTCGCCGCAGCGATGCCCGCCGGCTTCAACGCGCTGCTCCCGAGCGCGGCAACGCCGACAGGCGACCTGAGGATGTCAGAGGATGTGGCACGGCGAGACATTCCGCCAGCAGTACGGCGTGAGCGTTCGGCGAGTTGGCTGTGGCCGATCCTGCTGCTCGCGCTGGCCACCGCGTTCCTGCTCTGGTGGACCGGCCGCTCACGCACGCCCACGCCGACGCAAGCCGTCAACACCGCGTCACGCGGGATTGACACGGTCGGGTCGAGCGCGCGGGCGCTGACTCGCACGTTGCCTGGCGGCATTCAACTCAGTGTGCCGGCCGGCGGGATGGAGGATCGGCTCATCTCGTATCTCGCCACGCCGACGGGCAATGGCACGTTCGACTTCGATCGACTCGAGTTCGAGACCGGCTCGGCGACGCTGACGCCGCGGTCGCGTCAGCAGCTCGTTGACGTCGCCCGGATTCTCAACGCCTACCCGAACGCGCGCGTGCAGATCGCCGGATATACGGACAACACCGGCGATGAGGCGGCCAATATGGCGCTCTCACGTGGACGAGCCGAGTCGGTCATGAACGCGCTGCGGGAAAACGGCGCGGCAGCGGCCAATTTGAGCGCGCAAGGCTTCGGGAGCCAGAACCCGGTCGCCGACAATACGACCGAAGAAGGTCGCGCACGAAATCGCCGCGTGACGCTGACCGTTACAGGGTGATCGGGGTTTTCGCGTGCTTGAGTGATCTCACAGTGACGGTCTTCACACGGAGACACGGAGGCGCGGAGATCGCGGGGCCGGCGGTGCACCGGCCGTGGGCCGGTGCCAGGGGTGAGACGAAGCCACGAACACAAGTGACCGCAGCATTCAGGAGTCACTTGTGTTCGCTGGCTCGTCTCGCCCCTACCGCGCTACGCGCGGCACCGCCGGATCCAAGACCGTCACTGTGGATGCACGACTAAGCGCATCCTCTGTGACCTCTCTGCCCTCTGTGCCCTGTGTGTTGAAAGTCTCTTGATCGATTTTTCCCCGTGGCAGGATCGGTGGGCACATTGTCCTTGCCACCATGACGCGACAGGGCGATGCTGAGGCATGGCTCTCCGCCTTCGCGCTCCCGCCGCGCCGGCGAGACAGGCTCGTCGCATTGTCTTCGTCGCGTTTCCCGATGTGCAGGTCCTCGACGTCATGGGCCCGCTTGAAGTATTCGGGCGTGCGGCGCGTCTGCTCGTCGAACGCGGACTTCGCCGCGATCTCGCCTACTCCGTCGAGATTGTCGGACCAACCGCCGGCCCGGTCGAGACGTCGTCGGGCGTCGCGATCGTCGCGAAACGGAGTTTCCGCGACGTTCGCCACAACGTCGACACGCTCCTCGTCGCC
>DATCXH010000751.1:0-10439 GCA_036565925.1 Vicinamibacterales bacterium | reverse complement strand
CGGTGACGAAAGTCGAGTGGATGAACCCGCACACGTTCTTCTATATCGATGTGAAGGACGAGAAGACGGGCAAGGTCACGAATTGGGCGATGGAGATGGGCAGCCCGAATGGTCTGATGCGTGCCGGGTGGACCCGCAACTCGATGAAGGCTGGCGACACGGTCGAGGTTGAAGGCAGCTTGGCCAAGGACGGCAGCCCGACGGGCAACGCGCGCTCGGTGATGTTGAACGGGAAGCGCCTGTTCGCGGCGTCGAGCCAGGGCAACACTCAGTAACAACAAGGGAGTCGCCTTGACGAAGAGTCTTCGTTCCGCGCTTCTCGGCGCGGTGGCAGTCGCCGTGTTCTCATCGAGCGCCTGGGTCCTGGGCGCGCAGCAGGGCGGTGCCGAAGGCGGCGCTCCTGCACAAGGACAGGGAGGCGGCCGCGGACGCGGCCGCCAGGCCGGTCCCGTCACTCCTACACCCCGTCTTCCTGATGGCACTGTGAATTTCGGCCGTGTCCCTGGTGAGAAGGGCGTGTGGGCAGTGCCCTACATCACCAACATGGCGATGCGAGTCGTCGGCAAAGACGGCCAGGTGCTCCCCGAGATTCAGCAGGCACAGGCAGCGGCACGTTCCGGCGGTGGCGGCGCACGCGGCGGTGGCGGCGGAGGCGGGCGCGGCGGATCCAAGTCCGAACCGTGGATGCCGTGGATGCCGTGGTCAGCGGCTGTCTACGACTACAACTCGAAGAACGAATCGAAGTACGACCCGGAAGGCTACTGTCTGCCGCCCGGCGGCCCGAGGATGATGGCCACGCCGTACCAGATGGAGATCATTCAGCAGCCAGAGCACAAGCGCATCATCATGATCTTCGAAGGCGCGACGCACATTTGGCGTGAGATCTACATGGATGGCCGTAAGTTCCCCGAGGGCGACGAGCTGAATCCCACGTATCTCGGTTACTCGATCGGTCATTACGAGGGCCCGGACACACTCGTGGTCGAGAACAAGGGCTTCAACGAGAACAGCTGGCTCGATTACTTCGGCCACCCGCACACGGACAAGATGGATGTCATCGAGCGGTGGACGCGTCCGAACAAGCAGACGCTGCACTATGAGGCGACCGTCAACGATCCTGGCGCGTACTCGCGGCCGTTCACGATGGCCTGGGACATCCCGTGGCGAGACGGCGGCGAGTTGCCTGAGTACATCTGCCAGGAGAACAACCGCTACCTGAATCGCCTCGAAGACGATCTGGGTCAGCCGATCTTTGGTCCTCGGCCCCAGCCCGGTCAGAAGAAGACGACGGGAACCCGCTAGGAACATGATGAAGCGTGCAGCATTTCTTCGCGCGGCAGTCGTCGCAGTCGTTCTGGCACTCCCGGGAGTGGCGGTTGCGCAGTTCGGCCATCCGCTGAAGGGGCAGTGGAGCGGGCAGTGGGGGCCGGCCAACAGTCCGAATCGCCTCCTGCTCGATTTGCATTGGGACGGCAAGGACATCACCGGCACGATCAATCCCGGGCCTGAAGCGGCGACGGTGAAAAGCGTGACGTTCGACTACACCGATCCGTCCGCGTGGGTCGTCAAGATGACGGCTGAAGGCAAGGATGCGTCGGGAAAGCCCGTAGCGATCAGCGTGGATGGCAAGCTGGAAAATATCGGCGCCTACACCAAGCTCTTTCACGGGACGTGGACGCAGGGTGGCAAGAAGGGCGACTTCACGGTCACACGTAACTAATCGTAGGCGGGTCTGACGAACAAGACCCGCCCCACATCTGCAGAAAGACGCGCCCCACATCTGCAGAAGCACGCCGGATAGCATGAGGGCCGCGTGAACACGCGGCCCTTTGTTTTGTACGCCGAAGGGCAGCGGAAACACCACGTGCGGTCATCCGACACCCCGCACCTCGCAACTACTTCGCAAAATTAATCTAAATTGCTCAGAGATCGCCGGTTTTCCGGCCGATCCGACACAGCAATTCGCCTTGACTTGGGTCTGTGACACCGATTCAATATCTGGGCCCCTAGTCGCGATCTGGTCTGGCAGAACTGACAGACTGGTTACGACTTGCGGGCACGGCCGTTAGCGGCGGCCGTTTCGCCGGAGGCAACGGTGAGCGCGGGGGCGAAGTAAAGCGTTCCAATCAGGAGGTCAGGTAATGCGTGCATTTGTTCGGATCGTGCACGTCGCGGCGCTGGCGGTACTCATGCCGACCATCGCGTTCGCGCAGGCCACGATCACGGGGACGGTGAAAGACACGTCGGGAGCGGTACTGCCTGGCGTCACCGTCGAAGCGAGCAGCCCCGTACTCATTGAAAAAGTTCGCACCGTCATCACCGACGGCAGCGGGCAGTACCGGATCGTCGACCTTCGGCCCGGCACGTACTCCGTGACGTTCACGTTGCCCGGCTTCAACACGTTCAAGCGCGACGGCGTCGAGCTGACCGGGGCGCTGACGGCCACGATCAACGCCGACATGAAGGTCGGCTCGCTCGAGGAAACCGTGACGGTGACCGGTGAGAGTCCGATCATCGACGTGCAGAGCGTGCGCAGACAGACGGTCATCAGCGGCGACGTGATGAAGGATCTTCCTGCGGCGCGATCGTATGCGGGCGTGATGATGCTCATTCCTTCGACGATCACGCAGGCCGGTGCGAACCTCGATATTCAGGTCACGCCGGGCATGTTGGTGTTCGGCGGCGCTGGCGGACGCAACAACGAAGCGCGCATTCAGGTGGATGGCTTGAACACTGGCGCAGCGTTCAACGGCGCGGGCGTGTCGAGCTACATGGTGGACATCAGCAACGCGCAGGAAATCGCGACGACGACCTCGGGCGGTTTGGGCGAGGCTGAAGTCGGCGGCCCATCGTTCAGCATCGTGCCGAAGACCGGCGGCAACAAGATCCAGGGCAGCTTCTACCAGTCGAACGTCACCAAGGGCATGGTCGGTGACAACTACAGCGACGAACTGCGCGCCTCGGGCCTCACGACGCCGGGCAAGTTGTTCAAGCTGTGGGACTCGAACCTTGGCATCGGCGGTCCGATTGCCAAGGATCGCGTGTGGTTCTTCTTCCAGTTCCGCGATCAGGGTAGCCACCGGACGATTCCCGGCATGTTCGCCAACAAGAACATGGGCGATCCCACGAAGTGGAACTACGAAGCTGACACCACGCGCCCGGCAGTGGCCGCGGGCAGCTGGCGCAATGCGTCGATCCGACTGACCGCGCAGCCGTCTCAGAAACACAAGTTCAATGTGTTCTGGGATCAACAGCAGCCGTGTCAGGGCGCCGGCGTCCTCGGTTCTGATGAAGGATGCCGTCAGTCAGGCGACAACGAGATCATCTGTGGCGCGGCGGGCGCGTCGAATCCGCCGTGCAGTGCGACCGCGGCTCCCGAGAACGGCACGTATCTGAGCGGCTACGGCCAGCGCGTGCAGCAGGGGACGTGGACGTCGCCGATGACCAACAAGCTTCTCCTCGAAGCCGGCTTCGGCACCTACTGGAGCCAATGGGGCGGCACGCCGCATCCGGGCAGCAACTTCACGCAGCTGGTCGGCATGGTCGAGCAGTGCACCGCGGGCTGTCCAACCAACGGCAGCATCGCGAACTTGAACTATCGATCTGGCACCTACCGCCAGAACTTCCAGGGCACGATCGGCTGGCGCGGTTCGGCGTCGTATGTCACCGGTGCGCACAGCATGAAGTTCGGGTATCAGGGCGGTCACCTGATTGATAACCAGTTCGTTTACACCAACGATCAGTTCGTGACCTACCGCGTCAACAATCTGGTCCCCAACCTGATCACGCAGAACATCAACCAGACTCCGCTGAAGCAGCGTGTTCGTTACGCGGCATTCTACGCGCAAGAGTCGTACACGATGGGTCGCATGACGTTCCAGGGTGCGCTTCGTTACGACCGCGCATGGAGCTATTTCCCAGAAGTGACGATCGGTCCGGTTCGCTTCCTGCCGCAGGCCATTCATTACGACGAGACGCCCGGTGTGACTGGCTACAACGACATCACGCCGCGTGGTGGTCTTGCGTGGGATCTATTCGGCACCGGCAAGACGTCGGTGAAGTTGAACTTCGGCAAGTATCTTCAGGCGGCGCAGAACGGGCTGTCGTATGCAGCACTGCGTCCAAGCGGTCGTCTCACCACGACCGTCACGCGGGCGTGGACCGATACCGACGGCGACTTCGTTCCGGACTGCGATCTGCAGAATCCGCTGGCCAACAACGGCGGCGATGCCTGCGCGCAGATCAGCGACCTGGGGTTCGGCACCGCGCGGGTCACGAGTGGTTTGGACGACAAGCTGATCAGCGGCTGGGGCGTGCGTCCCGGCGACTGGCAGATTGGCGCATCGGTGCAGCAGCAGCTGATGCCGCGGGTCTCCGCGGAGATCGGCTACACGCGTCGCTGGCTGACCAACTTCACCTGGGACGACAACATCCTGCAGGCAGCGAATCAGTTCGACACGTTCAGTGTGACCGCGGCGAACGATACACGTCTGCCAGAGGAAGCACGTGGACGCACGATCAGCGGGCTGTACAACGTGCAGCAGAGCGTCGCGTCGCAAGTGAACAACATCACCAAGCTCGCCAGCGATGCCGGCGGTGACTATTCGCAGGTCTACAACGGCATCCTGCTCAACGTGAGCGCGCGCACGCGGAATGGTTTGACGTTCCAGGGTGGCTTCGCCACTGGCACGACGTCCACCGACTACTGCGGCGTGCGCGCGGCTGCGCCGGAGTACACGGTGCTGGGTGCGCAGAGCCCGACCAACCCGTGGTGTGACACCTCGACGGGCTGGGTATCGCGCTATACCGGTCTCGGCTCCTACACCCTGCCGAAGGTTGACGTGCTCATCTCGGGCACCTTCCGCAGCGACAAGGGTTCACCGCTCGCCGCGAACATGGTGTTCACGAGCGGTCAGACGACGCTCGGCCGCGCGTTCGCCAACAACGCACCGAACGTAACGGTGAATCTCGTTGAGCCCGGCACGCTGTATGGTGACCGCGTGAACGAGGTCGACATGCGCTTCGCGAAGATCCTGCGTTTCGGACGGACGCGCACCAACGTCGGGTTCGATATCTACAACATCCTGAACTCGGCGCCGATCCTCACTTACAACCAGGCGTTCAACCCGACGATCAATACCGTCAACCCGTCGGCGAACTGGCTGGCACCCCAATCGACCCTGCAGCCACGCTTCGTGAAGTTCAGCGCGCAGATCGATTTCTAACGAAGTGGTGGGTCCCGAGAACAGGACCCGCCCTACGGCGTAACGACGGGACCCGGCCTGCACAAGTAGGCCGGGTCTTGTTGTGTAGACCCGGCTGCCTTTCAGCGTGCGTCAGCTCAGGGATAGAATCGTGAGTTCATGGTTATCGATTGCCACGGGCACTACACCACCGCTCCGAAAGAGCTTCAGGTCTTCCGCGACGCACAGATCGCCGGATTGAAGGATTCGTCGACGCCGGCGCCAGGTCCGGTCACCGTTTCCGATGACCAACTGCGTGAGAGCGTCCAACCACAATTGAAGTTCCAGAGCGATCGCGGCACCGACGTCACGATCTTCTCGCCGCGTGCCTCCGCGATGGCCCATCACATCGGCGACGCTCGCACCAGCCTGGACTGGTCGCGGCAATGCAACGATCTGATTCATCGAGTCTGCGAATTGTTCCCGCAGAACTTCGTCGGCGTGTGCCAGTTACCGCAGACGCCCAGTGATCCACTTGCCAACTGCATCGCCGAACTCGAACGCTGCGTCAACGACTTCGGCTTCATCGGCTGCAATCTGAACCCCGACCCATCAGGTGGTAAGTGGACGGCGCCACCGCTCATCGATCGCTACTGGTATCCGTTCTACGAGAAGCTGGTGGACCTCGACGTACCGGCCATGGTGCACGTCAGCGCGTCGTGCAATCCGAATTTCCACGCGACCGGCGCGCACTACATCAACGCCGACACGACGGCGTTCATGCAATTCCTGACCGCTGACCTGTTCAAGGACTTCCCGACGTTGCGGATGATCATCCCGCACGGTGGGGGAGCCGTGCCCTATCACTGGGGCCGCTACCGCGGTCTCGCGCAGGACATGAAGCGGCCGCTGCTCGCCGATCTGATTCGTCACAATGTCTTCTTCGACACCTGCGTCTACCACCAGGCGGGCATCGACCTGCTGCTGAAGATCATCCCGGCCGACAACATCCTGTTCGGATCGGAGATGGTCGGCGCGGTGCGCGGCATCGATCCCGAATCGGGCCACTACTACGACGACACCAAACGCTACGTCGATGCGGCGGCGATCTCCGACCGCGATCGCCGGAAGATCTTCGAAGGCAACGCACGTTGGGTGTACCCGAGAATCAACCGGCGGCTCCCGGAGACGGTCGAGCCCACGGTGTAGCAGTTCTCTGTAGTCGCTGGTCCTTTGTCGTTGGTGCCTGGTCCAAGGACGGGCCAAGGACCAAGCACGGACCACGGACCAAGCACGGACCACGGACCAAGGACGGACTACGGACCAAGGACGGACCAAGAACCAAGCACGAAGAACTAAGGACTAACAAGGACCTTCGATGAAGCCCACGATCGTTCGAAACATTTCACGAGCCGACGCCGCCGTGATCGAAAAGCTTGGCGCGCTTGGCGTCGCGACCGTCCACGAAGCCCAAGGCCGTTCGGGACTGCTCCGTCCATACATGCGCCCGATCTATCCAGCGGCGCGAATGGCGGGCAGCGCGATCACGATTTCCTGTCAGGCCGGCGACAACCTGATGATTCATGCCGCGATCGAACTGTGCCGTCCCGGTGATGTGCTCGTCGTGACGACGACGTCAGAGTCCACAGACGGCATGTTCGGCGAATTGCTCGCTGTCTCAGGTCGCGCGCACGGTGTCGTCGGTCTGCTGATCGACGCCGGCGTTCGCGACGTCGCCGATCTCACGTCGATGGAATTCCCGGTGTGGGCCAAAGCGATCCACGCACAGGGGACAGTGAAGGCGACGGCAGGGTCGGTGAACGTTCCGGTGGTCTGTGCTGGTGCGGCGATTGCCCCTGGCGACGTGATCATCGCTGACGTGGACGGTGTCGTCGTCGTTCCCAGGGCGAAGGCGGGCGACGTGGCAAAGGCCGGTGCCGATCGCGTGGCCAAGGAGGAAAAGTCCCGTGCCCGTCTCAAGAACGGGGAGCTTGGCCTCGATTTCTACGGACTGCGCGCCAAGCTGACCGAACTGGGCGTGCAGTATGTCGACGAGTGACATACCGACTTTCCTGTATAAGGGAAAGATTTGACATCTTCTTAACACCAGCGTAGATTCGCGCCCGAGACATGGCGTTGATGCGAACGCCATGCGCGGCCCGATCCCTGGGCCCTCTCTGCAGATCCCTTTCGTAAGGCGTGCGCGCTCCGATTTGCTTCGTTCACACGATTTTCGTGTAGTCGGGTAGCCCCGAGGTGGCCGCAAGGGTCGAATTGTGTTTCACCGCGTTCGTGAACACTGCGGGGGCATTCCAAAGGAGTCAGTCTCCATGCGTCGATTGAAGTACGTACTGCTCGTTCTCGCCGGTGCCTTGCTGCTGCCATCGGTCGCAGCCGCGCAGGGCACTCTCACAGGTACTGTTAAAGACGGTTCCGGCGCCATCTTGCCCGGCGTGACCGTCGAGGCCGCGAGCCCTGCGCTCACCGAGAAGTCGCGCACGGTAGTCTCCGATGGTGCCGGCCAGTACCGCATCATCAATTTGCCTCCTGGAACCTACACCCTGACGTTCACGCTGCCAGGCTTCAGTACCTTCAAACGCGACGGCATCGAACTCGCCGGCTCGGCGGTGGTGACGATTCCTGCGGAGATGAAGGTCGGCGCGATCGAGGAGACGGTCACGGTTACTGGTGAGACGCCGGTCGTTGACGTGCAGAGCGTTCGACGCGAGACAGTCATCAGCAACGACGTCATCGCCGCGCTTCCGGCGACGCGCACGGTGGGCTCGCTGCTCAATGCCTCGCCAGGTCTCACCGTTGACGGCAACGGCGTCGCGGCGACGCCGACGATGACGTTCTTCAGCGCGCGCGGCGGCTCAACCAACGAGGGCCGCATGACGGTGAACGGCATGACCGTCGCGGCCGCGTTCAACGGCGGCGGCGTATCGTCGTACATCCTCGATTCAGTGAACGTCGACGAAGTCTCGGTGACCGTGTCCGGCGGTATGGGAGAGTCAGACATCGGCGCGCCGGTGATGAACCTCGTGCCGAAACAGGGAGGCAACCGCTACACCGGGCAGGCGTTCTTCAACACCGCCGGGGACTGGTCGCGCGGCAATAACCTGAACGACGATCTGCGCGCGGTCGGCATCCGTGAGACACCCGGCATCATCAGCTCTTACGATACGAGCATCACCTACAGCGGTCCGATCAAGCGCGACCGGATCTGGTTCCTGGGCAGCTATCGCAAGCTCGATACGTCAACTGCGGTCGAAGGCATTGTCGGCAATGCCAACGCCTTCAACCTGAACACCAACGATCCCAACAGCTGGTTGTGGCGGGAGGATCGCAGTTACGGCACGCGGCAAGTGCAGGGTCGCGAGATGTTCATCGGCCGCGCCTCGGCGCAGGTGACGTCGAAACACCGCGTGTCGTTCAGCCATGAATATCAACTGCGCTGCGAAGGGTCGCCGCTCAAGATTGAGACCGAGGGCTGTCACAAGCGCACGTCCGAATGGGTCGCCTCGGGTTCCACGGTTGGCGGGGGCACCTCTCCGGAGGCCTCGACGAATTACTTCGACTTCCCGTACTACCTGACGCAGGTGATGTGGACTGCGCCAGTGACCAGCAAGATGCTGCTCGAGGCCGGCTACTCGCGGCTGGCGTATGGACATGCCGGCGGCCCGGGTCAGTTGCCGCCTGACGGTGTCTTCGACATCACGGTTACCGAGCAATCGACCGCGATCAACCCGGCGACGGGGACGCCGTATGCGCCGCGGGCCAACTACCAGTATCGAGCGCTTGCCGGTTACTCCGACAACTACGGCATTCCGAACACGTGGCGCGCATCCGCCTCATACGTGACCGGCGCGCACAACATGAAACTTGGCTATCAGGGTTCGTATCTGATCGCCGACAGCAGATTCGTGCGTAACCCGACGCTGCTCTCGTATCGCTTCAACAACGGCGTGCCGAACCAGTTCACGATGAACATCCCCGAGTGGACGCAGGCGGACCGTACCGGCATCGCGGCTATCTATCTGCAGGACGCCTGGACACGCGGCCGGTTGACCCTGCAGGGCGCACTCCGCTATGACCGCGCGTGGAGCTACAGCCCGGCGGAGCACAACGGCACCGAGGTGACATCGCGCGTCAACCTCCAGCCAATCTCGTTGCCGCGCACCGCGAGCGTTGACTCCTACAACGACATCACGCCGCGCGTTGGTGTCGCCTATGATTTGTTCGGCAACGGCCGCACCGCGCTCAAGTTCAACATGGGCCACTATCTCGACGCGGCGACCAACGACGGTTCCTATACGCGCAACAGCCCGGCGCAGAACATCGTCCGCACGCTGAACCGGAACTGGTCCGACACCAACGGCAACCGTATCGTCGACTGTAACCTGCTCGACTTCAATGCGCAGACGGCACCGGACAATTGCGGCGCGGTCGGTGGCAACGACCTGAATTTCGGTAGCACCAATCCGAACGCGACGCGTGTCAACCAGGACATCCTCCATGGCTGGGGCGTGCGCGCCAGCGACTGGCAGTGGGGCCTTACGGTGCAGCATCAGATCATTCCGCGCGTCTCGCTCGAAGTGGGCTACGCGCGGCGCTGGTGGGATGGACCCGGTGGCACCGGCTGGGAGAACGGCGTCACCGACAACCTGGTTCGCAACCCGAGCGACTACGACGCGTGGACAATCACGGCGCCGCGCGATTCGCGTCTGCCTGGTGGTGGCGGCTATCCGATCACGCTCTACGCCGTGACGGCGGCGGCCAATGCCCTTGCGGCCCAGAACTACATCACCTTCGAGACCGATTTCGGTCCGAAGCGTGAGAACTACTGGCATGGTGTCGATGTCACGATGAACGCACGTCTGCGCAATGGCCTCTTCCTTCAGGTCGGCACCACGACCGGTCGTGAGGTCGAGGACTTCTGCGCGACGGTCGTCAAGATCGACAGCCCGGATCCGCGCAACTGCCGGTCGGTCGATCCGTTCCTCACGACGGTGCGCGGTCTCGCGTCGTACACGGTTCCCAAGATCGACGTGTTGATCAGCGGCACGATCCGATCGCAACCGGCGACGGAGCTTTCAACGGCAGTCCTGGGTAACGGCGCGACCTGGAACGTGCCGAATACCGTCGTCCAGACACTGCTCGGCCGGCTGCCGGCGGGTGGGTTGATCACAGGGACCACGGCTGTGCCCTTGCTCGACACCGATCACCGGCTGTTCGTCGGTGGTCGCCGCAACCAGG
>DATCXH010000029.1:0-3768 GCA_036565925.1 Vicinamibacterales bacterium | reverse complement strand
GCCCAGCCTGGAACGACGAGCCGTAGAGGGAAGCCATGCTCGACAGGAAGCGCCTCACCATTCATCTCGTAGGCGAGCAGCGTCGCCGGATGCAGCGCCTTCGCCATCGGAATCGAGCGCTGAAAGTCGGGCATCGTTCCGAGCGGCACGTCCGCGCCGTTGAAGAGCACTTCCTTCGGTGACGCTTTCAATCCCGCGCGCTTCAGAACATCGGCAAGCCGCACGCCTCGCCACCGCCCGTTGCCGACCGCTCCCTGTCCCCACTGAAGGCCAGGCATCGAGGGCTCATAGAAGCTGCGTCCGTTGCCGGCGCACTCGAGGACGCTGACCACTTCCACCGACGGCATTTGCCGGAGGTCGTCCAGCGTCAGCGTCAACGTGTTCGCGACCTCGCCACCAACGGTCAGTCGCCACTGGCCGACGTCCACGCGCGGGGTATACACGTGAGTGCGAACGAAGAACCTGTCGATCGGGGTGATGTAATCCGAGAAGCCCTCAACCGGCATCTCGAGATCCAGAGGACGAGCCGACCGCCCGATCATGTCGCGCTTCCCGCCCGAGCTCACGGGCTGGAGCAGAGCAGCGGCGGATAGTAAGACGAAGTGCCTGCGGGTCAGATCCATTCAATGTGGGGCCGATCCTTTTGGACCCGGCCAGCGTACCTGAACGATATCAGCGATTGCCGCTCGGCGAGCGTCTTGCACTCGACCTATACGTGCCTCAACCAGGACTTCACCCGGTCAAATCCGCCGCCCTGGCCAAATTGCACTACGTCACCGATCAGCGCCCAGGGATTCGGCGCCTCAAAGCCGGGAAAGGATTTCGCTACGTCGGCACCAACGGGCGGGCAATTCGGCGCCAGGACATGCTGGCCCGCATTCGCGCCCTGGCGATCCCGCCGGCATGGACCGACGTCTGGATCTGTCCGGATCCACGCGGTCACCTACAAGCGACAGGTCGCGACGCGAAGGGGCGCAAGCAGTACCGCTATCACGGAGACTGGCGAGCGACGCGAGACGAAACGAAGTTCGATCGCATGCAGGCGTTTGCGCACGCGCTGCCGATCCTGCGACGACGCGCACGCGCCGATCTGGGACGACCAGGACTGCCACGCGAGAAGGTCCTCGCCACGCTCGTCCAGTTGCTCGAGCGGAGCTTGATTCGCGTCGGCAACGAGGAGTATGCGAAGCAAAACGACTCCTTCGGTCTCACGACGATGCGCGTCAAACACGTACGTGTGACGGGCGGCACTGTCCACTTCCAGTTCCGCGGCAAGAGCGGAAAGCATCACGCCATCGACGTCAACGATTGGCAACTCGCTCACGTCGTGAAGCAATGCCGCGATCTGCCTGGTCAGGAGCTCTTTCAGTACCTCGATGCCGATGGGAAGCGGCAGCGTGTCGGTTCGGGCGATCTCAATGCGTACTTGCGAGAGGTGACCGGCGAAGAGTTCACGAGCAAGGATTTCCGCACCTGGTGGGGGACAGTGCTCGCGGTCAAGGCCCTGCGCGAGCTGCCACCTGGAACGAGCAAGACGCATTCCGAAAAGAACGTCCTGCTGGCGATCGAAGCGGTCGCCGGGCTGCTCGGCAACACACGGTCGGTCTGCCGCAAGTCGTACGTGCATCCTGGCGTCGTCGATTGCTATGTCGATGGCTCCCTCGCGAAGATTCTCAGTCGCGTCTCGACGAAGGGGCCCACCGGATTACGGCCCGATGAAGTCGCGCTGCTGGCGATCCTGAAACACCTGCCGCGCAAGGAGCCAGCCAAGAGAACGGCCGCGTAGCGGTGGGCGGCCTTCGTCATTCTTCTCGATGCAATCGGACGATGCGCCCGGTAAGTTGGTCCGAGCCAATGGACACGTACAGTTCGCGGTCGCTGATTGACACACTGAACTCCACGCGACGTTCGAGACGCGCGACGAGCGCACTGACCAGCGCGCGATCGATGGCGTACAGCTCCAGCCGGTCGTCGCCGTAGATTGTCTTACCGGCGAGATGTTTCAGGAATTGCGTCGGATCCTTGTGTGTGTAGACCGCCACGCGTGCGGCGAGCTTCGACGCCTTGTGCAGACGAGCGGCGTCAGGCGTGCCGACGTCAATCCACGCGACGAGGACGCCGGTCAGATCCCGTACTGCGATGGCCGGCTCGTCAGGCGTGGAGACGCCGCGAGAGAACTCGATGCCCTCGGTGAATTCCAGCAGGTAGGCGATCACTCGCGCGACAAGGTACTCCTCGGACTCCGACGGGTGGCGAGCGACACGCAGCGTCAGGCTCTCATAAACGTGACGATCCGTATCGGAGAGCTCGATGTCGAAGTTGTAGATCGTCGCAGTGAGGGCCATGCCGATGAACGAGCGTACACTGTGTCAGTGAGTCTGAAGAACAACGCCCGGCTGGTGTACTCCACTGAAACTGCCGGCAAGTGTCCGGTGTGCGGCTGGCCGCAACGCGACTGCCAGTGCAGCACGCGGCACGCTGTCGACGCGCCGATCCCTTCGCGGATCGTCGCGAAGGTGCGGGTAGAGAAGAAGGGGCGCGGCGGAAAGACCGTCACGGTCGTCTATGGCCTGCCACAGAACGCCGAGTTCCTGAAGGAGCTCAGTCAGGATCTGAAGCGGGCGTGCGGGACCGGTGGAACCGTTATCGAAGGCGGCGTCGAACTCCAAGGCGACCTGCGGCCGCGTGTGCGCGATGTCCTCACGCAACGCGGCTACATCGTCAAAGGCTGACGCGGCGATCACTGCGCTGTGCGCATCGTCAGCCACCACTTCATGGTTGACGTGACGAGTTCAGCGGCATCCTGCTGAACGAAGTGCCCTGCACCTGGGACCGTCACCAGTGTCAGATCCTTCTCGAGCCAGTTCCAGGTACCGGACAGCGCGTCGCTGTGCAGCGCTGTATCGCCGAGTCCGTGAAACATGAGAACGGGCATCTTCACTTTGGGGATGTCCGGAATTGGCGGCGCATCAAGGCCAGCCTTCGGATAGTTGCGTTTGTAATAGTTCAGCATCGCCGTGAAGTCCGAGCGCTGGAAGGCCTCCACGTAATGTTTGCGTGCCTGCGTATCCCGAACCCACGACGACAGCGTCTCGGCTGTCATCGGTAATCCGAAGAAGACGGTGGGATCGCTGGGCGTCCGTGTTTGAAAGACCCGCGCGTACTCGCTGTTCTTAATCTGCTCCTGATTGGTTCGCAGCTCGCGCAGCAGGCCCTTCGGATGCGGCAGGTTGAGAATAATCAGGTTCTCGGTCATCTGGGGCCGCGACAGCGCGAACATCCAGGCCACGGTCCCACCCCAGTCATGGCCGACGATAGTGGCCTTGTCGCGTCCGAGGTGACGGATGACCGCCGCGACGTCGGCGGCCAGCAGTGACATGTCGTAGTTCTCGACGCCGGCCGGCTTGTCGCTCAGGTTGTAGCCACGCTGATCGATCGCGACGACCAGGAATTGATGCGACAATGCCGACATCTGGTGCCGCCACGAGTACCAGAAGTCGGGGAAGCCATGAATCATGACGACCAGCGGTGCGTCTTTGGGCCCGAGCGAGGCGTAATGAATCTTCACGCCTCCTTCTGAGACGGCATAGCCATTCGTGACGCGATCGTAAATGTCGTCTTGGGCTGTCATGGGAGCTGCCGCTTGTCTCCGTCCGCCATCGTCACGCCGGACGTTCACGTTCGTCAAGCGGCTCGGTTCGTAGAGGGGTTCGTAGAGGCGGGTCTTTAGACCCGCCTGTGGAGGGGTTCGTAGAGGCGGGTCTTTAG
>DATCXH010000290.1:0-3429 GCA_036565925.1 Vicinamibacterales bacterium | reverse complement strand
CGGTCGTGCATCACGCCGACGTCCAGCGTGAAAGGCGAGATCACGACGCTCGAAGGAATCGCCAAAGACGGCGTGCTGCACCCGCTGCAGCAGGCGTGGATCGACGAGCAGGTGCCGGCCTGCGGCTTCTGCCAGAACGGGCAGATCATGACCGCCAAGGCGCTGCTCGACAAGAACCCGACGCCGACCGACGCGCAGATTCGTCAGGGCATGGCCAACACGCTGTGCCGCTGCATGACGTATTACCGAATCCAGAGCGCGATCAAGCGCGCATCGAAGGCGATGGCGTCGCCGAAAACGACTGCATCGGCGCCACGGACGGAGAGCGAGGTGATCGCATGACTGCCTCACGGCGCGACTTCCTCAAGACCTCCGGCGCGCTCGTCGTCGGTCTCACCGTGGCCGGCGACATCGTGCTCGACGCGCAGGGCACCGGTGCCGGCCCGTATCCCGATCTCGATTACAAGCAGCTCGACTCGTGGATCGTGATTCGGCCCGACAACACCGCGACCTTCTTCGTCGGGAAGACGGATCTCGGTCAGGGAACAGGCACGGCGTTCCGTCAGATCATGTCCGATGAACTCGACATGCCGTACGACAAGACGACCTGCGTCATGGGCATCACCGACGTCACGGTCGATCAGGGCGGCTCGGGTGGATCCGATGCGTTGCAGACCGACGGATATCCGATGCGTCGCGTCGCCGCCGAAGCGCGTCGCGTGCTGCTGGAGATGGCTGCCGTGCGGTTCGGTGTACCGGTTGCGCAGCTCACCGTCAGCGACGGCGTGGTCTCAGTGACGGCCGATTCCTCCAGGCGCGTCACCTACGGCGAGTTGATCGGCGGACGCAAGTTCAACACCACGCTCACCGGCAGCAACATCAATGCGACGACCGGAGTGGCGCGTCTCAAAGACGTCAACCAGTTCAAGATCGTCGGCCAGTCACCGCAGCGCTACGATATCCCGGCCAAGGTGGACGGCTCGCTCAAGTGGGCAGTGGACGTCAAAGTGCCCGGCATGCTGCACGCCCGCAACGTGAAGCCACCGGTTGCCGGCGCAAAGCTTGTCAGCATCGATGAAGCCTCGGTGAAGAACGTGCCCGGCCTGGTGAAGGTCGTGAGCAAGGGCAACTATGTGGCGGTCGTCTGCGAACGCGAAGAGCAGGCGATTCAGGCGGCGCGTCAACTGAAGGTGAACTGGGACAAGCCCGCCGCCGCAGCGTTCCCGTCATCCGAGGACCTCTACGGCTTCATGCGTACTGCGAAGCCGACGTCGAGCACACCGCCGAGCATTGTCGGCAATCCCGATGCGGCGATGATGACGGCCGCGAAAGTCGTCGAAGCCGAGTATGAGATCCCGTTCCAGGGGCACACCTCGATCGGCCCGGCCCATGCCATGGCCGACCCGTCGAACAATCAGTTGACGATTTATTCCAACGACATGAAGTCCTACGGGATGCGCGAAGGCGTCGCCCAGTTCCTGCAGATCCCGAAGGAACAGGTTCGAGTCGTCTGGATGGAAGGGCCGCAGGCCTACGGGCGCACGGCCGCTGACGATGCCGGCTTCGAGGCGGCGTATCTGGCGAAAGAGCTTGGACGACCGGTCCGTGTTCAGTGGATGCGCGCCGAAGAAACGGCCTGGGACACCAAGGGACCGGCGTTTGTGGTCAAGGTGCGCGGCGGTCTCGATGCGCAGGGCAATCTCATCGCGTTCGACTACGACGCACGCGCGGCCGACTTCGGGCACCTTGGCTACAACGAAGCGGACACGGTGCTCATTGCGCAGTTGATGGGCATCCGTCCTTCGTCACCCAATCGTGGCAGCTCCGCGGTCCCGAACGAGATGTACGGCATCCCGAACCGTCGCATGACGACTCATGTGGTGAGTTTGCCAACCGTATTCGAAACGCCGCTGCGAACGGGAAACCTGCGCGACCCGAACGGTCCGCAGTCGACGTTCGCCTCAGAGTCGTTCATCGACGAGCTCGCCGCTGCGGCGAATGCCGACCCGGTCGAGTTCCGTCTGAAGTTGATCAACGCGAGCAGCGAGGACAGCGGGTTCAAGAAGGCACGGTCGCTCGCCTGCATCAAGGCCGCCGCTGCGGCATTCACCTGGGAGACGCGTCCGTCGCCGAACCGCGTGGGCAGCGGCGACATTCTCACCGGCCGCGGCATTGCCTACACCTATCGCAGTCAGACGGTCGTTGCCGAGATCGCCGAGGTCGAGGTCAATCGCCGGACCGGGCGGGTGTGGGTGAAGCGCATCGTCTGTGCACACGACTGCGGGTTGGTGATCAACCCCGAAGCGCTGCGCCGTACCGTCGAGGCTGGTCTGCTGCACGCGCTGAGCCGCACGCTGCACGAGGAAGTGCGGTTCGACACCGAGAAGGTGACGAGTGTGGACTGGGTGTCGTATCCGACGATGACGCATCTCGACACGCCGGAGTCGATTGATGTCGTCCTCGTCAACGGAGACCCGAACCCGAAGCGCGGCGACCTCCCTCACTACGGCGCCGGCGAAACGATGCTGAAGCCGACAATGGCCGCGATCGCCAATGCGATCTTCGACGCGACCGGCGTGCGTCTGCGTCGTGTGCCGTTCCGCAATGAACGGGTGCTCGCGGCGCTGAAGACTGCGCGCGTGTGATCATTGTCTTGGCGATCTGTGATTGTTGAATCGTTGGTGATTGGTGATTGGTGATCGATCGTACGTGGAGGTTGTAGAGCGCAGGCGACGGCGTGCGCCAATCAACAATCGCCAATCTCCAATCAACAACTAATCACCAATCGTCAATCGACAATCAACCAATGCTGTAGTACGTCCACACTATTGCCAGCCGAGCTTCGAGCGCATAACTTCACGGGCACATCCGTTCGCTGAATCACGCAGGCGCTCTGCGGCCATGCCGTTGTGAGGCGGGACGTGGATGGCCGGAGGTGTCGCTCGCATGTCCATACCGCCTTCACAGGCGCTCTCGAAGATGCTCGTGTTTCTCGGTCTCGTCGCCGCGCTCTCGGTGCCGCTCCACGGCCAGACGATCGACGACGGGGTGATGATGGCGAAGCACGCCCTCTTCACCGGCAATCTCTACACCCACGACAGTTGGGACGAGTACTGGGAAGGCGCGCTCAAGCGCGACAACGGCAACATCGGCACGCTGACCACGCAGACCAATAGTTGGTTTGCCAATTACGGTCTTACGAGCCGTCTGAACGTGCTCGGCAATGTTCCTTACGTGTGGACTAAGGCCAGCCAGGGCGTCCTGCGCGGCATGAATGGCATGCAGGACCTCACGCTCGCCGGCAAGTATCGCCTCTTCGAGCGCGCGTCGACGTCAGTCGGGACGCTGCGAGGTATCGGCGTGGTAGCCGCTGCACTTCCACTCACCGACTACACCCCCGACTTCTTACCGCTGTCGATCGGCAGCCAG
>DATCXH010000591.1:0-9043 GCA_036565925.1 Vicinamibacterales bacterium | reverse complement strand
TCGATGCTGCCCGTGGCGCGCAGGCCCATGACGTTCCAGTTGTCGATCAGCTTCACCTTCTCGACGGGCAGTACGAAGATACGCGGCTCACCGGTGCCCTCAATGATCCCGAGCGTGTGGATATGCGTGCCGTGCTTGATGCCCGACGCGAAGCTCCACGATCCGCTGAGAAGGAATCCGCCATCGTGCGGCACCGCATTGCCTGGCCGCGTGCCCTGTCCGGCGATCACCGGCATCCGTGGCCCCTTGAACAGTTCCTTGACCGCCTCATCACCGAGATACGCGGCACCAGTGCCGATGGCGAGCGCCGCGGCCATCAGCACCCAGCCTGTCGAGGGATCGCCGTACGCCAGGTTTTCGATCACCTGCAGCGAGGAGACCGGATCGAGCTCGGCGCCGCCAAGCGATCGCGGCACCCACATCCCGTAGAGCCCTTCCTTATGCAGGGCTTCGACCACCGGTTCCGCAAGCTGTCCGTGCTGGTCGCCCCAGTCGGCATGCTCGTTCGCGATCGATCCAACCGCCTTCGCGCGCTCGGGCAGGGTCACGGTCGTCGTCTGCATTTGCACAGCATATCGCTACTCAGTAGCTACGTTTGTCGCTCTTGTCCGCGCCGAGCCCGGCGGCAATCCGTGTGGCCTCTTCAATCGCCCGGGCGATCACCGAGCGGATCTTGCCGTCCTCCATCATCAGGAGTCCGCCAATCGTGCAACCGGCGGGCGTCGTCACATCGTCGCGAAGCGCGGCCGGATGCCGATCCGCGGACTGCACCATGCGCGCCGATCCGAGCGCTGTCTGCGTGACCAGTGTCAGCGCCAGCTCGCGCGAGAGGCCGACGCGCACACCGGCATCGGCCATCGCTTCCATGATCAGGTAGTAGTAGGCCGGCCCGCTGCCGCTGAGCGCGGTGATCGCGTTGAAATGTGTTTCGTCGGTCTGCACGCAGCGGCCGACGCAGTCGAAGATACGCCGTACCAACGCGAGATGATCCTCGGTCGCGTGCGATCCAGGACAGATCGCGGTCATCCCTTCACGCACGATGCACGGCGTATTCGGCATTGCCCGCACCCACGGATTCGGAGTGCTCGAGAGCGCTTCGAGTTGTGCGAGCGTGGTTCCGGCGAGAATCGAGACCAGCAGCGTATCGGGGCGTAGCCCGGCGTCACGTAGTGCGGCAATCGCGCGACCAGCCTGCGCCGGTTTGACGCACAGCACGACGACGCCGGCGTCCGGCACCCGCGCGGCGACGTTGGTCTCCACAGGAATGCCGAGCGCCTGGGCCGCGGTCTCGCAGGTGCGCGTCGATCGCGCGGTGCCCCACGCATGCTCACGCTGGAGCGCGCCCGCATCGAAGAGGCCCTTGAGAATTGTCTGTCCCATGACGCCGGTGCCAACGACGCCAAAGGTTCGCCCGGCATTCAGGAGTGGTGGAACTTGTGCGGTCATGGTGTTCGCCAATCGTATCCGTTTCGAAGCCTGCCTCGCCTGCCTCGCCTGCCTCGCCGAAGCGCGTGCGCGAAGGCGGGCTGAATCGCGTCACGCCCAGGCGGGCCGTAGTGACTGCGAACACCGACTAAGAATGTGAGGGCGATTTCAAGTTTGGTTGCGGAGGGCTGCGCAACTTGCCGCAAACGTGCCGTTGCTGCGCGGTGATTCACGACGCCTCGTGGCCGGAACGAAAGCACAGACCTTGCACAGTGTTGCGCCACGGATGGCTCTGTATCTCGACGCCTCTCTTCGCCGCACCGCCGTCTCCGACGTCGTGGTGCCGCGCACTTACATTCGAAGCCGCGAATTCGATATCACGCTGCTGGCGGTGCCGATCGTCGCCGGCCTCGCTACGGCGCTGATGGTCGCGGCGGATTCCCGGCTCTATCCGATTCTGCTGCTCGCCGACCTCTGGTTGCTCGGCTATCACCACATCGTCGCGACGTACACGCGACTGGCGTTCGATCCGACCAGTCTGCGGCGTAATCGTTTCCTTGCCGTCGATATGCTCGTGCTCGTGACCGTCGCGGCGATGGGCATTGCGCTGACCGCGGGTCCCTGGGTGATCGCCAGCGCGTTCCTCTATCTACAGTGGTTCCACTACGTGCGCCAGAGCTACGGCATCGCGCGCATGTACTACCGGGCCACTCCCGAAGGACAGGTGCCCGGTTCGCGTGATCTGATGACCGATCTCGCGATCTACTTCGTGCCGATTTACGGTATCGCTCAACGCTCGGCCACGATGGGCGATCGATTTCTTGGTCTGCCGGTGACGCCGCTCGTGGTTCCCGAGCCGCTGCTGATACTGCTCGGATTCGCAGCAGCGGCGGCCGTGCTCGCCTGGATTGTCAGGATCCTTCGCGCCGCGTTCAACGACACGCTCGACCTTCAGTACACAGGATTCGTGGCGTCGCACATCGTCATCTTCCTCGTGGCCTACGTCGGGATGGAGGATGTCAACACCGGTTGGCTGGCGATCAACGTCTGGCACAACTTCCAGTACGTGTTGATCGTGTGGATGTCCAATGCGAAGCAGTATGCGAACGGAATCGATCCGGCAGCGCGATTCCTCTCGCGCCTCAGTCAGCCGGGGCGTGTGATGAAGTACTTCGCATGCTGCGTGGCGATCACGACGCTGCTCTACGCCGCGATCGATCGCCTGACGGTGCTGGCTCTCGGCGGTGGTATGGCAGCGACGCTCGGCGTCTACATGGGCCTCAACTTCCACCACCACATCGTGAATGCCCTGATCTGGAAACGTCGCAAGGCCGTCCCACAGGGCTGACGCCTTACGTGAAACTCTTCTCGACGGCCTTCTTCCACCCCGCGTAAGCCGTTTCGCGCTGGTCGTTGCTCCACGACGGCTGCCAGTAGCGATCGGCCTTCCAGTTCGATCGCAAGGCGTCAAGCGTTTTCCAGAAGCCGACGGCGAGGCCCGCTGCGTACGCTGCTCCGAGTGCGGTGGTTTCTGAGACGACGGGCCTGACCACTGGCACACCGAGGATGTCGGCCTGCATCTGCATCAACAGGTTGTTGACCGTGGCGCCGCCGTCCACCTTCAACACATCGAGGCGCACGCCGGAGTCCTGCACCATCGCGTCGAGCACCGCTCGTGTCTGGAAGCAGATCGATTCGA
The DNA here is from genome assembly GCA_036565925.1 of Vicinamibacterales bacterium. Taxonomy (GTDB): domain Bacteria; phylum Acidobacteriota; class Vicinamibacteria; order Vicinamibacterales; family UBA2999; genus Gp6-AA40. Next base: position 5,919 of record DATCXH010000591.1, on the reverse strand, counting down.
GCGTCGCCCGCGCGAGATGGGCTTTGGTGTGAAAGCGCGACAGGCCGGTGATGACGCCGCGCGCATCGGTGCGCCAGTATGGCGCGAAGAGTCCCGAGAACGCTGGCACGAAGTAGACGCCACCGGTATCGGGAACCGACGCCGCGAGTGCTTCGACGTCGGCCGCCGTGCGAATGATCTCGAGCTGGTCGCGCAGCCATTGCACCGCAGATCCTGTGACGGCCACCGAACCTTCGAGAGCGTAAAGCGGTCTCTCCCCGTCAAACGCGTACCCCATCGTCGTGAGCAGACCTGATGGCGAGGGCACGGGCGTGTGACCGGTGTTGAGCAACATGAAGTTGCCGGTGCCGTACGTGTTCTTCGCCTCGCCGGCGGCAAAGCAGGCCTGGCCGACAAGGGCGGCGTGTTGATCGCCAAGGTTGCCGGCGATGGGAACCTCGGCGCCGACCGGGCCGTTCGCGTGCGTCGCACCGTATGCGCTGCGCGTGGACGAGGGGCAAATCGCCGGTAGCATCTGTCGCGGGATGTCGAACAACGTGAGCAGATCCCGGTCCCACTCGAGCGTTCGCAAATTCATCAACTGCGTGCGGCTGGCGTTGGTGGCGTCGGTGACGTGCAGACCGCCGTGGGGTCCGCCAGTCAGATTCCAGATCACCCATGTGTCTACGGTGCCGAACACGGCACGGCCGTCGCGCGCGGCGTCGCGCAGGCCTGGGACGTTGTCCAACATCCAGCGCAGCTTCAGCGATGAGAAGTACGTCGCCGGCGGAAGTCCTGTCTGCGCAACGAGACGTTCACGCTGGGGTGCCAGCGTCGCGACAAGATCGGCCGTTCGCGTGTCCTGCCAGACGATCGCGTTGTGCCACGGCCGGCCGGTGCGCGGATCCCATACCACACTGGTCTCGCGCTGGTTGGTGATGCCGATCGCGGCCAGGTCGCGCCCGGTCAGTCCAGCCGTTCGCAGTGCACCGGCGATCACTTCGTCGACGCGGGCAGCGATCTCGATCGGATCGTGCTCGACCCAGCCCGGACCTGGAAGAATCTGCCGATGCTCGATTTGACGACGGGCCACTTCCGCGCCCCCGGCATCGAACACGATGAATCGCGTACTGGTGGTGCCTTGGTCGAGTGCGCCGACAAACATGGCAGGCATCGTCTGCTATGCCGTGACGTGTCCGGCCCGCACCGCTGCGTCGAGCAGGTGACTCATGTGCGTCCACAACGCGGCCGACCCGTCAGCGATCGGCGCATTGCGCGCGCGAATCTGATCCAGCCGCACGTTGTGTCGGCTCCACGTGACGCCTTTGCCCAGGCAATTGAGCAGCATCGCCTGACACCGATCGATCGCGTGTGCGAACTGTGCGTTCGATGTCTTGCGATCTTCGAACTCGTCCCACAGCGCACGGAATTCGGCCGCCTGGTCTTCAGGAAGTAGCCCGAAAATGCGAGTCGCCGCGGCGGCTTCGCGTTCGTGCTGATCGGCCTGGCGCCTGGTGTCGTACGCGAACGTATCACCGGCATCGATCTCGACGATGTCGTGAATCAGCAGCATCTTCATGACGCGAAGCACGTCGATCGGCGTGTTGCTGTGCTCGGCGAGGGTCATGACGAACAGGCATAGTGCCCAGGAATGTTCAGCGTCGTTCTCCGGTCGGCCGCTGTGGGCATTGAGGGTTTGCCGGACGATGTCCTTGAGCCGGTCGCACTCGACGAGGAATGCGATCTGGCGAGCGATGCGCTCTGCGGATGGCATGCACGTATCCTAGGGCAAGTGAGGACCTTCATCGTGTTTGCGTTGGCGGCGATCGTCGGTCTGCGTGCGGCCGCCGTGCAGCGCACGACGGACAATCCATGCGTGGACAAGGGCAACCCGCAACCGCGGCTGCTGCCCGTCGACGAAGGGCCTTCGAACCCCGACTTTTTCAAGTACCGCGCGCAGTTGCGAATGGCCGTAGAGCGTCGCGACGTCGATGCGCTGATCGAGGCTTCGGATCCAGGCATCAGGCTCGGGTTCGACGCATCGGGTGGTGCTGACGCGTTGCGCACACTGTTTGCCGGCCGTCCAGAGTCGTGGGACGAGCTGCGCACCGTGCTTGCACGTGGTGGGCGCTTCACATCGCCGACATCGTTCTCGGCTCCCTATGTGTATTCGAACTGGCCGGAGCGGCTCGATTCGTTCGAATGCGCCGCGATTATCGGTACCAACGTTCGTCTTCGTGCAGAGCCGCGCCTCGATGCGTCAATCGTGACGTCAGTGAGCTATTCAATCGTGCGGCTGCTCGCGCCTGCAGGTGACCAACTGTGGTCGCAGGTCCAGCTTGGCGACGGACGGAAGGGGTACATGTGGCACGCCTACGTCCGCCGCCCGGTCGATCATCGTGCGCTGTTCAATCTGGTCGGTGGCCGTTGGAGGATGACGGCGTTCGTCGCCGGCGACTGATCTCGAGACTGTGACACGTCCAAGGGACGTGCCCTGCACAGGAACGTCCCTCCCGATGTGCGCAACGACAAGTCCGTATCATTCGCGTTTCCCGATACCGGCACGGACCCAGTCAGACGAGATCCGCTGACGTCTCGTTCGAGCGCAACGTGCCTCGCTGGAGCCAGCGCCCGCTGCTCGATCGCGTGCGAGGACAACGCTGTCGCTTCAGCACACAGACGACAACAGCGTTGTACGCATTCCGCGCGCGATGATGCTCGCCACACGTCACGCTGGTCATCGCATCCTGCAAAAAGCTTCCGGAATTCCGTTCCCTCGTTTGTCACGCGCGACATGGTCCGCCGATTGCTCCACGGAGGCGCAACGTCGCAACTAACGGTCGGGAGAAGGCGACTGCCTGATGACAGCAGACGTGTGCCTGCCGACGCTGATGAAAGGAGTCGACATGACAAGAGAGTGGATCGCACGAGGACGCGTGATCCTGCTATGGGCGAGCGTCTTGATACCGGCAATCGCGAGCGCACAGGACGCCACGATGACGGGCGCGATTGCGGACTCCTTAGGTGGCACGCTACCGGGCGTGACCGTCACGGCGGTGCATCAGGCGTCGGGCAACAGTTTCGTCGCGGTCACTGACGAACACGGCGCGTTCCGGCTGCCGGCCCGTGCCGGACAGTACGAACTGACGATCGAGCTGCAGGGGTTTGCGACGCTGATGCGACGCATTGAGTTGCTCGTCGGACAGACCGTCGTTGTCAATCTGCAGATGACTCCGGCGACGGTGCAGGAATCCGTCACCGTCGTCGGCGAGGCACCGCTCATCGACACGGCCCGTTCGACGCTCGGCGGCAACATCGATCGACGCCAGATGCAGGAACTGCCAATCAATGGTCGGAACTGGATGGATCTCGCCATGCTCGCGCCCGGCAGTCGTCAGAACGAACAAAGCAACATTCCACAGAACCGGCAGGGTTACGCGCAGATCAACATTGACGGCCAGCAGATCACGCACCTCATTCCCGGCACCGATCAAAACCAGCCGAGCTACAGCATGGACGCGATCGCTGAGTTCGTCCTGATCACCAATCGGTTCGACGCGACGCAGGGGCGATCGGCCGGGATGATGGCGAACGCGATCACGAAGTCTGGCACCAACACCTTCAGCGGCACGCTCTCCGGGTTCTTCCGCAGCGACCGATTCAACGCCGCCGACTTCATCCAGCAGCGGGTGCTGCCGTACTCGAATCAGCAGGTGAGCGGCACCTTCGGTGGACCAATTCTCCGCGACCGCGCGCACTTCTTCGTCCAGTACGAGGCCGAGCGTGAGCCGCGGACGGTCACCTTCTCGAGCCCGTACCCGTCGTTCAACATCGATCAGTTGGCGAAGAATCGTCAGACCAAGGGGGTGGTGCGATTCGATGCGCAGTTCTCGCCGCAGTCACACTTCTCGGCGCGATACCAGAACTACTACTACGATGCACCCTTCGGTGGCACCGGCGGCGCGACCAACCATCCTTCAACGGCGCGTCGCGAACGGCGCTATAGCGATCAGTTGTTCGCCACGTTGACGCAGGTGCTGAACAATCGTTCGGTCAACGAGATCAAAGGCGGCTTCGCGCTCTACGACTACACCCGTGACTCGCACGTGCGGTGGATGGGTGGCTGTTTCCCGGACGCACCGGTTGACTGCGGCGGCTCGGTCACCATCAGCTTCCGTGGCTACAGCATCGGCTCTGCGGTCGGGCAGCACCAGTACCAGGACAACTACTCGATTCGCGACGATCTGACGCTGTCGTTCGATCGTGGCGGCCGTCACGACGTGAAGATCGGCGGTGAATATATCAAGCAGCCGACCATCATCGATTGGTGCGCGCAGTGCACGGGTGCGATCGAGGCCACCGGCGGAGCGATCCCAGCCAACATCGAGCAGCTGTTTCCGGTCTGGAATGATGCCTCGACGTGGAATCTGGACGCGCTGTCACCGATCACGGTTCGTGTCAGACGCGCCGTCTCCAACACCGACTTCCACTATGAGGCACCGCAGCAACTCTTCGCCGGCTGGTTGCAGGACGACTGGCAGGTCAACAACCGGCTGACGCTCAACCTCGGCGTGCGTTACGACGTGCAGCTTGGCGTCCACTCGGAGAAGGTAACGCTGCTTCCCTGGCTCACCGGCGATCTGCCGCACGACCTGAACAACGTTGCGCCACGTCTGGGCTTCGCGCTCAGCGTCAACGATCGAACCGTCGTGCGCGGTGGCTACGGCGTGTTTTATACCCAGGTCTCCACCGACGAGCAGCATCAGACTGCCCTCTATACGGTGAGTGCCGTTGCCGAGCGGCTCAACGATGGCCGAGCCGACTTCGCCGCGAATCCGTTCAACGGTCCTGTGCCCACGTTCGAGGAAGTACTCGCCACGGCGTGTGACATCACCGGCATCAGGCCGGGCTGCCTCCGTCGTGAGCTGACCAGCGAGATCAATCATCCATGGCGCCGAGGCTCGTATTCACACCAGGCCTCGATTGGCATGCAGCGGCAGTTGGGCGCGACGATGGCGGTCGAGACCAACTACGTCTACACGGGAGGACGCGGCGAGGAGAACACCTACAACATCAATCTGAGCTACAACCCGGAGACCGGCACCAACTATCCGTTCAGCGATATCAGCCGCCGTCCGTTTCCCGAGTGGGGCGTCGTGAACCTTGGATTCCTCGAGGGCTACTCGAACTATCACGCACTCGAAACCAGCTTCACGAAACGCTTCAGCAACCGTTGGCAAGCGTCGGGCACGTATACCCTCTCGGGCTTTTGGGACGGCACGCCGCCACCGCCGGTGATCGAGATCGTCAACGGGCAGCTCACGCGTCGCGAGCTCGGCTTCGAGGTCGCCAGGGATCTCGGTGGCGAGTATTCGCTGGCGGCAGGCGATCAGCGTCATCGCGCCGTGTTCAACGGCATCTGGGAAATTGGTTACGGCGTGCAGGTGAGCGGGTTGTACTTCTTCGGCTCCGGCGTGCGACGCGGCACGAACTACGGCGGCGACCTCCGCAACGTGGGTGGCACGGGCATCAGCGAACAACGGCTGCGGCCGGATGGCACGATCGTGCCGCGGAACAACTTCGTCGGCGACCCGATCCACCGTGTCGACATGCGGCTGCAGAAGCGGATCAACATCGGACACGGCCGCTCGGTGTCGGGCTTCCTCGAGGCCTTCAATCTGTTCAACCACGAAAACTACGGCTCCTACACGACGCAGGAGAGCAGCGTGAATTACGGAAAGCCGTCGTTCAACAGCAACCTCGCCTACCAGGCTCGCATGCTGCAGCTTGGCTTCCGCATCGCGTTCTGATCACGTGTAGTGTCCGCCGTCAGGCGGACGTGGGGGACCTCATGAAACGAAGTTCAGCGTGTCTCTGTCTGGCCCTGATGATGTCTGCCGCGTCCGTCTCGCACGGGCAGCATCGCGTCGATCACGTCGA
>DATCXH010001253.1:0-4044 GCA_036565925.1 Vicinamibacterales bacterium | reverse complement strand
CGCGACGCCGGGCGCATATGGCGTCGTCGAGCGGGGTGTCGCGTCCAGTGATGCGGCGCGAATTGCCGAACGCATCAGGCTCGCGGGTTACGCGGTGGTGCCCGGCGGATTCTCCAACGCCGAGGTGGCCGACTTTGGGTCGCGACTCGATCGAGTGATGGCGCGTCAGGTCGAGGAGTTTGGCGGCGCCGACCGGCTCGCATCCATCGGCGACGCGCTGACCGCACGCTGCCCACTGATCTACGACGAGGCGTTTGTCGCACTCGCCGCGCATGCCACCGTGCTCGCGATCTGCCGCGAGCTGCTCGGCGACTACGTGGTGCTGATGCAGCAGAACGGCGTGATCAACCCGTCAGATCAGCGGCATACGCAGGTCGCGTATCACCGTGATCTGCCGTATCAGCATTTCGTTTCCAGTCGTCCGCTGGCCGTGAGCGCGCTGTTCTGCATCGATCCCTTCTCGTCCGAGACTGGCGCGACGACGATGATTCCGGGATCGCATCGGATGGAGCAGTTTCCATCGGAGCGTGTGGCGGCGGACCTCGATACTGCCGTCAACGCCGACCCCGGATCGTTCATCGTGTTCGACTCGATGGTGTTTCATCGCGCGGGGGAGAACCGATCCGGCCGTCCGCGCCGCGCCGTCAATCACGTGTTCTCGGTGCCGATCGTTGCCCAGCAGATCTCGTTGCCGGATGCGCTGGATGGCCGCTACGCAGATGACCCTGCGCTGGCCAGGTTGTTCGGGTACGGGCTGACGCCGGCACGGTCGGTGACCGCCTGGCGCGAGAGGCGTCTGGCGCGGTCCACGACGGACAGGCGTTCATGAAGATCCTGTTCGTCCTCAAACAGAAGAAGAACGTCGAGACGTTTGCCGGCACCATTCGCCTGCTGACCGAGCGCGGGCACACGGTTGTGCTCGGTGTGCAGGAACACAGCGACACACGCGCCGATCAATATCGCGACTGGATCGATTCGCCACGTTTCTCGCTCGTACGCTGTCCGGCGCACCGGACCGATCGCTGGACCGACGTCGCGTGGCTGCTGCGCAGCCTGCGCGACTGCGTCCACTACCAGCAGCCGGCCATGCGAAACGCCAGCAGGCTGCAGGAGCGCAGCGTCCAGAAGCTCCGCGAGGAACTGCGTATCGAGGCTGACAACGAGCGTGTCGCGAAGGCCATGCGCGGATTGCCGGACGCGCAAGTCGCGCGACTCGACGAGGTGTTCGCGCTGGCCGAGCGGCAGTTGCCCGTCGATCCGGTGTACGAATCGTTCGTGCGCGAGCAGGCACCCGATGTGATGCTCATCTCGCCGCTGGTGCACTTCGGATCAGCGCAGGCGGACTTCGTCGCCGCCGCGCGTGCCGTCGGCGTACCGGTGGGGATGCTGTTGTATAGCTGGGACAACCTGAGCACCAAAGGCTGCCTGCATCGGTTGCCCGACTGGATGTTCGTGTGGAACGAGCGTCAGCGTACCGAAGCCCGCGCACTGCACGAGTTCTCCGAGGATCGCGTCGTGATTACCGGCGCCCCGCGATTCGATTCTTTCTTCGAGCTCAAGCCGCGCGTGACCCGCGAAGAGTTCCACGCGCAGCTCGGTCTCGATCCGGCGAAGCCGACGCTGCTGTACGTCTGTTCGTCAGTGCTCATCTCGGCGAGTGAGCTGCCCTTCGTGCGTCAGTGGCTCGCGGCGATTCGACAGTCGTCGGGGTCCCTGCGTGACTGCAACATCCTGGTCCGACCGCATCCGGATATCGAGTTGATTGGCGACGACCAGCGATCGGAGCAGGAAATCCGGTGGCCGAGCGTGCGCGGCGCGAAGGGATTCGTTTCGCGGCCCTTCGACGACCCTCGCGCCATCGTCCTCAAGACATCCGATCGGGCACGACAGGGGCTGTTCGAGTCGCTGTATCACTCGGCGGCCGTGGTCGGCTTGAACACGAGCGCCGAACTCGAAGCCGCCATCGTCGGCCGTCCGGTCTATACCGTCCTTGCCGGGGATGATGCGGCCGAAGGGCAGGCCAGCACTCTGCATTTCCACTATCTGCTCGAAGAGCAGGGCGGGTGCGTGCGCCGGGCCAACAGTCTGGCCGAGCACGTGAAGCAGCTGCAGAGCGAACTGGATCGACCGCGGGACAGTGCCGACATCCGTCGTTTCGCCGGCGAGTTCCTCCGTCCGCACGGCATCGATCGGCCGGTTGCTCTGGTATTTGCCGATGCCATCGAACGAACTGTGCTGGCCGGTGCGCCGCCGCGGCCGGAAACGCCGCCTGCGGTTATGGAGGACGAGGCCGCCGCACAGTCGGCACACGCGCGCGACACAGGCACTGCCGGAACGATCGTTCCCCTGACCAATAAGAAGTACGACTACGCGCTTCGCGTCCACACGGCGCCGCATTCGCGTCGCGACACGTTCGCGCTGGACAAGGGCACGCTGCAGTGGCTATGGCGCGACATTGCCGTCGGTGACGTCGTCTACGACATCGACAGCGGTGTCGGTGCGTATGGAATGCTCGCGGCCAAGTATCACGGTGCGGTCGTCGTCGCCTTCGAGCCGGGGTATGCGGCGTTCAAAGCGCTGAATGACAACCTCCATTTGAACGCCTGCGACGGATTGGTGCTGCCCCTTTCGGTCGCCCTGGCGGATTTCGAGGGCATGGGCGAGTTGAAATACCCAAGCGGCCTCGGCGGTTGGCGCGGGCACTCGGTCCGCGCGGCGACGTGGAAAGTGAGGCGGTCGAGCGGTGGCGAAGGCAGCATCAAGCAGCCGTCGTATGTCATGCCGCTTGACACCGCCGTGTCACGCTACGGGCTTCCGGCCCCGCACCATTTGTTGCTGCACAACCCCCAATCGGTCGAGCGGGTCCTCGCTGGCGCGAAGGGCGTCCTTGCGTCGGATCAGTTGAAGACCATCGTGTTCACGTTGCCTGCCGATGACGGCGACACGCTGACCGCGCGGCTGGCGACGCAAAAGTGGTATGTCACGCGCCACACGCCGTTGACACGCGGCCGCGTGCATATGGTGTTGTCCAAAGCCCCCCGCGCGACCGCTGCGACGCGATGACGTTCGTGGTAGCGCCACGTCTCCGCACCGCGATCCTGGTGGCGCTCTCGATCGGCATCTTCATCGCCTCGTGGCTCTTCCGCTTCAACGATCCCGGCGGTTCATTCGCCGGACTCACCGACGATCACTTCTTCTACGTCGTTCGCGGCTGGCAGATTCTGTTCGGGGACATCCCGGTCAGAGACTTCGTGGACCACGGCGCGCCGCTCTACTACTACGTGGCCGCTGCGGTGCAAGTGTTGTTCGGTCGCGGCACCGTATCCGAGCTGGCGTTTTCGACGACGATGCTGTCGGCGAGCGCCGTGATCACGTTTCTGCTGGCCACGCGTGCGTCGGGATCGATTCTCGCGGGGTTGGCGGCGTGCCTGCTACACGTCTGGCTCGGTCCGCGCTTCTATAACTATCCGAAGGTGCTGGTGTACGCGCTGGCCATTCCGCTGCTGTGGCGGTATGCCGATCGGCCGAGTGCGCAGCTGCGGGTCTGGCTGGCGGTTCTGACGGTGATTGGGTTTCTGTTCCGGCACGACCACGGTGTGTTCGTTGGCATGGCGACAGCCGTGCTGATGCTGTCGCTGAGCGAGCTCCACTTCAAAGAGAGACTCCGCCATTTCGTCATCTATGGTGCGATCGCGCTTGCGCTGGTGACGCCGTACTTTGCGTTCATCCAGATGAACGGTGGGATCGTCTCGTATTTCCGCCAGGCGTCGGCCTGGGCCGAGCGCGATCGCGCGCGCGAACCCATCGTCTGGCCGGGCCTGTTCGACAACCCTGATGGTGTGTCGGAGGAAGCGAAGGCGGGATCGTTCGTCGCGGAGGTGCGCGACAACGGTGCGGCCTGGGTGTACTACACGGAGATCCTGCTGCCGTTCTTTGCCTTGTTCATCCTGGCTGCGGCGCGCGACGGCTTCAGGCCCGAGTGGCCGCACGCACGCGAAAAGCTGGCGATGGTCGCGGTGCTCGGCGCGGCGCTCGATGCCGGCT
>DATCXH010000550.1:0-2847 GCA_036565925.1 Vicinamibacterales bacterium | reverse complement strand
AGCGACGGCATGGTGCTCGGCGTGCTCGAGCACAACACCTACACACAGAACGAGGTGACGCTGCACTCCGGCGACCGTCTCGTGCTCGTCACCGACGGCATCACCGAGGCGGGCAGCCACGAAGGCCGTGAGTTCGGCGATGAGCGTCTGGTCGAGTTCGTCGTCGCGCATCGACATCAATCCGCACCCGAACTCCTCGAGTCATTGTTCCGGGAAGTGAGTGGCTTCAGCCGCGATATGTTCGCGGATGATGCCACGCTGATCTCGGTCGCCTTTGCGTGACCGTCGGCGGCCGTGAATATCTCGATGAACCAGACCACAGATGCCGGCGTCTACTGTGTTTCGAGGTTGAATGTGAACGACCGTTGCCGAACAGGCTCGTCCCAGAAGCGAACAGGAGCTGCAATTCCTGGCTCGGCGATCTCGCATCAACCTCTGCGAAACAAAACACTTACGTTCGCGTGGCGAGTGGCATACGCTTTGACCTCATTAGACCGGTGACCCATGCCTGATATCGCCCGCGACCCCGCGATTCTCAAACGAAAACGCCTCCGACAGGCCGGCTATGCCGCCGTCGGCGTCATCATCGTCATCGGCGTGTCCATCGCGCTTGCGCGCATGGAACCAGCGGCACCAAACGTCGAACGCGCCACGGTTCTGGTGGATACCGTGAAGCGGGGGTCCATCATCCGACAGGTTCGTGGGCTCGGCACGCTGGTACCCGAGGACACCCGCTGGCTTCCGTCCCAGACAGAAGGTCGGGTTGAGCGCATCCTGCTGCGTCCCGGCGCGCAGGTCGGACCCAACTCGGTGATCCTCGAATTGAGCAATCCGCAACTCGAGCAAGAGGCCCTCAACGCGAAGCTCGCGCTGCAATCCGCGGAAGCGACACTCGAAAATCTGCGCGTCAAGCTGCAGAGCGATTTCCTGACCCAGCAATCACAGGTCGCCGCGCTCGATGCCGATTTTCAACAGGCCAAGATGCAGGCCGAAGCGGACGAAGAACTCGCGAAGGAGCAACTGGTCTCCGAGATCACCCGTAAGCAGTCGCACCTCAAGGCCGAGACCCTGAAGAAGCGCCTTGCACTGGACATGGAGCGTCTGGGCACGGCGAAGCAGTCCATCGACGCCCAGATTCGTGTGCAAGAGGCCGCCGTCTCGCAGGCGCGAGCGGTGTCTGATCTGCAAGCGAGCCGTATGGCGGCCTTGAAGGTGACGCCAGGATTCTCCGGTGTGCTTCAGCAAGTGCCGGTCGAAGTCGGTCAGCGCGTTGGGCCTGGCGCAAATCTCGCGCGCGTCGCCGACCCTGGCCGGTTGAAGGCCGAGCTGAAGATTGCAGAAACCCAGGCCAAGGACATCGAAATCGGCCAGATGGCGGAAATCGACACCCGGAACGGCGTGATGAGCGGCATCGTGAGCCGTAAAGATCCGGCCGCCGCCAACGGAACGGTCACCGTTGACGTCTCATTGACCGGCGAGCTCCTGCGCGGAGCGGTGCCCGACTTGAGTGTGGACGGCACGATCCAGTTGGAGCGGCTCGAAAACATCCTCTACGTCGGACGGCCGTCGCTCGGTCAGGAACAAAGCACCGTCGGCCTCTTCAAAATCGTCAACGAGACCGGCGATGCGGAGCGCGTGCAGGTTTCTCTCGGCAAGAGCTCGGTCAACGCTATCGAGGTGAAACAGGGGCTCAATGCCGGAGACCAGGTGGTGCTGTCAGATATGTCCGCGTGGGATGCGTTCCCCAAGGTGCGTTTGCGATAGAGACTGCGTGTAGTCTCCGGCTTAAGCCGGAACGTGTGTAGTCCGGCTTAGCCGGACCAACAAGGAACACCATGAATCAGCCGCTCATCAAGCTGGAAGGCGTCCGCAAGGTCTTCTACACGGACGAAGTCGAAACGCACGCCCTCGACAACATCAACATCGAAATCGCCAAGGGCGAGTACGTGTCGATTGCCGGACCGTCAGGCTGCGGCAAGTCGACGCTGCTGTCGATTCTCGGTCTGCTCGACACACCCACTGACGGCAAGTACGTGTTGAACGAACGGCCGGCTACGCAGCTGTCGCTGTCGGAACGCGCGCGTGTGCGCAATCGCGAGGTCGGGTTCATCTTTCAGAGCTTCAATCTGATTGGTGACCTCACTGTCTACGAGAACGTGGAGCTGCCGCTGACCTATCGCGGCATGCGATCCGCCGAGCGCAAGCAGCGCGTGACCGCAGCACTCGAGCGCGTCGGCATGGCGCACCGCGCCAAGCACCTGCCCAGCCAGCTGTCGGGCGGTCAACAGCAGCGCGTCGCGGTCGCACGAGCGGTCTGCGGCGAGCCGTCCATTCTGCTCGCGGACGAGCCGACGGGAAACCTCGACTCGAAGAACGGCGAAGCGGTGATGGATCTGCTCAAGGAGCTGCATTCGAGCGGCGCGACGATCTGCATGGTCACGCACGACGCGCGCTATGCGTCGCATGCCGAGCGCACCATTCACTTGTTCGACGGACGCGTCGTCGAAGAGTCGGTGGCCACGCAATCGCACTGAGACCGTTCCCGGTCCCTCGTTCCACGTTCCAGGTTCGTGTTCGCACGTCGAACCCGGAACTTGGAACCCGGAACCTGGAACCTGGAACCCGGAACTTGGAACTTTCTTGTTTCAATCCATCCGCTACGCTGTTCGCGCGCTGATACGTTTTCATCCTTAGCCGAATAGCGGGCGCGCAGGCCGCATACGCTGTCCGAGGGCGAACAACCGGTCCCATCTGCGAACACTCGAGCTCAAAGGAGTAGCATCGACGCGCGAGAACGTTCGAGAAACGGCCCGCTTCCCCACACTCGCGTGGCACGGGCTTTGACCT
>DATCXH010000596.1:0-5465 GCA_036565925.1 Vicinamibacterales bacterium | reverse complement strand
GCTCGCGCCGTGCTTCCCGATGTACTCAGCGACGCACGACTGGGGCGTCGTCGGCGCGCCGAAGTTCGAGCGCGAGCAGCTCGAGCCGATGAAGGAAGAGTGTCAGAAGCACTGCTTCTCGACCCTCAACCACATCGTCGGTTACTGCTACAACGATCGACGCGCGATTCAGTGGCTGCTGAAGCAGGCACGCCATGGGTTCCAGGGCGTGCACGGGAATTTCGAGTGACGGAGGAGTCGGAGAAAACGGGTTCCGCCTTCGCCAAGGCTACGGCGGGACAAGCAACACGGAGGAACGGAGCAACGGATGAACGGAGACCAAGAATCACACAGAGGCTACAGAGAACGCAGAGGCTTATGAGTGAATCGGACGAATGCCTCTGCGATCTCTGTGCTCTCAGTGTTGCTATCGCCGCTTTGAGATCACCCGAGCACGCTTATCTCTGAAGAGAACTTACGAGCCCTTGAGCGAATGCGTGCGACGATCTCGGAGTCGTGCTTCGCGGAGTCTCTCGCTACTCGCGGATTATGGGTGTGAAGTGCCATCGCCCGAATCGACCACGACGCGCGAAATAGGCGGCCTGACCAACGATCGAAAACGGCTCCCCGAAATACACTCTCGCTTCTTTTGATGACTGTTCCCACACGACTGGTCCGAGCCACAACTCTTCATGGTAATCAAGCGAGTCAGCAGGGCCACAATGACGAAGGGTTGGCTGTTTCCGTCGAAGTCGTTGCAACAGCCACAGGGACACGTCGCGAAACTCGAGCTTCCCCGGGTTGACAAACTGCCGCACACATCGGAATTCTGAGTCGCGAAGCACCCGCGTGGCGACCCCTAACAGAAGTCGATCCTCTAGTCCGCTGTCGGCCGTCTGCGCGATCGCAGACGGGCCGTCTAGCTGAATTGCCAGAGCAGTTGCCAAGACGAAGTACGCCGTCTTCATAGCTGTGTGACTTCGAATACGTTCGGCTGATGCTTTGAGTGGTGAGTGCGAGAGTTGACGGAGGAGTCGGAGGAAACAGGTCAACAAAGAGCAACGAAGCAACGGAGGAAAACTGAGTGACTATTCGACTCCGTTTGATCTCCGTTGCTTGTATGTTAAATCCGTTCTCTCCGTAAGCTTCGCGTGCTCGCCTCACGCAGTCGGTCTGAGATGTTGCAGGAATCGTCCTTCGCGGATGTCCTGCTCGCGCACGAAGTCCAGCGTGTTCTGCAGCGCGGCGATGATCGACTCGAGCATCACCTCTGACTCGCGGCGCTTCAGGCGCATGCCGTCGATCTCGCGCTGCGCGTCCTCGAGCTGCGCCTGCGTCCGCTGCATCAGGATCTCGACCTGACCCTCGGCTTCGCGGACGATGCGTGAGGCTTCGGCCTGGGCGTTGGACCGCATGTCGTCTGAGGTCTTGTGCGCGCTCATCAGTGCAGCCTTGAGCGTGCTCTCGAGTTCGCGGTACTGAAACAGCGACGCCTCGAGTCGAATGACTTCCTGCCGGAGCCGATCGTTCTCACGCAGGGCTTGCTCGTATCCTTCGGCGGTCTCCAGTAGAAAGGCGTTGACCTCGGCCTTCTCGTACCCGCGCATGGCGGTGTTGAACTTCGCCTGCCGCACGTCGAGCGGCGTCGGGGCAGAGTGGCGGTCCGGCGTTGGCAGACGTCGTGACTCGACGGCCGGTGTGAGGTCCTCAGTGTTCGACATGTCGGCTCCCAAAAATCGCTGTACCCACTCGGACGATAGTGGCCCCTTCCTGCACGGCCACTTCGAAGTCCCCGCTCATCCCCATCGACAGCTCGCGGAGCATCGACGCGGGAACACCGGATGCCTGCCACTGGTCGCGCAGCTCGCGAAGCTGTCGGAACCACGGGCGCGAGTCTTCCGGCATTTCCGGAAACGGAGGCAGCGTCATCAACCCAACGACTTTGGCGGCGCGGCATGCGGCTGCGGCATCGAAGAGCCGCGGCATCTCGTTGGGGGGCACGCCGAACTTCGTGGCTTCCCCGGCGAGATCCACCTGAATCAGCAGTTCCGGTGCGTGCTGCGTGTCGGCGGCTGCCTGGTCAAGCTTGTGGATGAGCTCGACGCTGTCAACCGACTGAATCATCGCGAACGCCGGCACCGCCTTTCGGGCCTTGTTCGTCTGCAGGTGACCAAGCAAATGCCACCTGATTGATTGGTCGGCCGATCGGTCGATCTTCTGTAGGGCCGCCTGCTCGACCTTCTGGAGAGCTTCCTGGACGCGGTTTTCGCCGAAATCCCGCTGTCCGGCCGCGAAAGCGTCGGCGATGGATTCGATGGGAAATGTTTTGGAAACCGCGACGAGACGAACGCTGGAGGGATCCCGACCGGCTGACCGGGCCGCGGACGCAATGCGTTCACGAATCTCAGTCAGCCGATCGGCAACAGCCACGGCCTATTTCTTCAGCATCTGCTGAAGGGCGGGCAGCGCAGCTTTGACTTCCGCCGCCTTCGGACCGTTCGGATCGACCTTGAGGTACGCCTCGAGTGCCGAAACCGCATCCGGGATCTGTCCGAGGTTGAGCGATGTCATGCCGAGCTGGTACTGCGCCATGGCGTGGTTCGGGTCGGCCTTGGTCGCCGCCTCGAACTGCGTCTTGGCTTCAGCGAACTTGCCGGCGTTGAACAGGATCACGCCCTGGTTGTACGACGCCTCGGCATTGCCACCGCCCGCGCCACCGCCAGCGTATTTGGCGGCATTGGCACTGGCCTCTGCAGCCAGGTCGAACTTCTTCTGCGAGTTGTAGAGATTGGCGAGCGCCGTGTACGCATCGCCATTGTCAGGCTTCAGCTCGATCGCTTTCTTGAACGATGCTTCCGCTTCAGCCTGCTGCTGCTTCGCCATCTGCGACACGCCGATGTTGTAGTAGCAGTCGGCGCACGTCGGGACCTTGGCGATCACTTCCTGGAACTTGGCAATCGCTTCGTCGTGACGGCCGGCCTTCATCGCTTCGACCGCCGCAGAGGCACTGGCCTGTGTAGCCGCGGCCTCTTTCTTGTCCTCGGCGGTGAGTCCCGACGAGGCGCTCAGCGTGAACGACATTGGATTGTTCGGACCCTGACGGACGTTGGCATTCAACGTCTGAGTGCCGACCTTGTCCTTTGACGCCGTCACTTTGTAGGCGCCCGACGACAAACCGACCTGGAGGAAGTCGCCGTTCTTGTCGGTCTTCGTCTGAGTCTTGCGGTTCGCGTCAACAGCCTCGAAGAGAACCGTGGCGTCCGGAACCGGCTTGCCTTGCGCGTCGGTCACTTTGCCGCGCACCACGCTCTGAGCCAATGCCGGCGCTGCCGACACTGCACACAACACTGCTACTGCGACGATGCCGCGGAACAGATAGGTCCGCATCGAAACCTCCGCTACTAGTTCCCGGAGGCCAAGAGCCTCCGCGCTACGAGTCCGTATGAGTAACAGTCTACTTGAAGAACTGGCCTACGGCCGAGAGGTCATAGGTCACGGGAGCGGGTGGCAAAGAGGCAAGAAACCGGCGTCCATAGCCCATGGTGCGCAATCGTGGGTCGAGGACGGCCAGAACCCCGCGATCGGCGCGGTGCCGGATGAGCCGGCCTAACCCCTGCTGAAGGGACAGAATCGCCAGCGGCACCTGATAGTCGGCGAATGCGTCGCCGCCGCGGGCCGTGATCGCGTCGATGCGCGCTGAGGTCACCGGGTCGCCCGGCGAGGCGAACGGCAGCTTGTCGATGACCACGCAGCTCAGGGCGTCCCCAACGACGTCGACACCTTGCCAGAAGCTCGATGTCGCGAGCAGTATCGCATTGCCGGCGGAGCGGAACTCGTCAATCAGCGCAGAGCGCGGCGCGGTGCCCTGCACCAACACGGGATAGGGCACCGCCATCTCGACGAACGGTCTCACCGCGTGCATCACCCTGTAGCTGGTGAACAGCACGAACGCGCGACCCTGCGAATGCGTGACCAGGGCGATCGTCTCGCGCGCAACGGCCTCCACAAACGAGGGCGACTTCGGCGGCGGCATGCGCCGTGGCAGATAGAGCAGCGCCTGCGTACGGAAGTCGAACTCCGACGGCACGCGGATCTCGTCGGCATCGCGCAGGCCGAGACGTCCTTTGACGTACCCGAACGAGCCATCCACCGCGAGCGTTGCCGAGGTCAAGACGATGGTTCGATATCGATCGAACAACGACTCGCGAATGATTCGCGAGACGTCGATCGGCGATGCACGGAGATAAAACCCGCCCTTGCCTCTCGACTCCACGTAGAAGACGTAGTCCGGATCATCGGCGCGCATCAGGAAACGCAAGTCAGTGCGTAGTTCACCCGCGCGCCTTTGCAGCGTCGCGATCGTCTCGTCAACCTCGCTCACGGCCCCAGGCTGATCGGATACCGGCTGCTGGATCAGCGCCAACGTCGCCTCGAGACCTTCGAGCGATCGGATGAGCGCCAGCGCGTCAGCCGAATGGTCGCCGAACGCATCTGCTGTATAGCGAGCGCGCGCCTCGGTTGGATTCTGCACTCGTCCGAGTGACCACCCGGTGAAGAACCCGTGCGCGTGCATCGATAGGCGCGTCAACGCGCGCGACAGCGACTCGGCCTGATTCGCCTGCAACGACGAGGTCGCCAGCAGACGATGCACATCGCGCATCAGGTCGTCGACGCGATGGTTGCTGAACGCCACACCGAAGTACTGCGTGGCGACGTCCTCGAGCTGATGCGCCTCGTCTACGACGAGAGTCGCGCACGAGGGAATCACTTCGCCGTACGCGCTCTTCCTCACGGACGCGTCGGCGCACAACAAATGATGATTGACGATGACGACGTCCGATTCGGCGGCGCGCTGGCGCATCAGCGTCACGAAGCAGTCGCCATAGCGCGGGCACTCGGTGCCGAGACACGTGTCGGCCTCGGCCGAGATCTCCTTCCAGATCGGCAGATCCTCAGGGAGATCGCGCAGCTCGGCGCGATCGCCCGTCTTCGTCGTCTTTGCCCACTGCTGGATCACCGGCAAGAAGACGGTTTTCTCAGGACGCTCGAACAACTCGTTGGTCTCTTCGGCCTCGAACGCCTGGAAGCGGTGCAGACAGAGATAATTCGATCGGCCCTTCATCAGCGTGGCGGTGAACGGGATCGGTAACGCGTCGGTGAGTGTCGGCAGATCTTTGAAGAAGATCTGCTCCTGCAGATTCTTTGTGCCGGTGGAGACCAGCACGCGCTGGCGGCTCAGAATGGCCGGAATGAGATAGGCGAGTGTCTTGCCCGTTCCAGTCCCGGCTTCGGCCAGCAGCGTGCCACCCCGTTCGATGGCGCCGGCGACAGCCCTTGCCATCTGTCGCTGACCGTCGCGTGGCTCAAAGCCATTCAGCGTCGTCGCAAGCGGGCCAGAGTCGGAGAAGATAAGTGAGATGTCGGTGCCGAGGTTCGCGTCCATCTCGAAGACGATCCAGTTTACGACGGTTGCGCTGATCGTCTTC
>DATCXH010000022.1:0-3948 GCA_036565925.1 Vicinamibacterales bacterium | reverse complement strand
GGCGACGGGTTGGGCGCCACGAACATGTCACAAGGCCGCATCATGGTCGATGGCCAAGTCGTCAACGCCTCGGTCGGCGGCATCACCGGCATGACCGGTGGTTATTCGGCCGATATCGCGGCCGCTCAGGAAATCAATATTCAGGTTTCGGGCGCGCTCGGCGACTCCGAGACCGGTGGGGCATCGATCAACATCGTTCCGCGTACCGGCGGCAACCGGTTTGCCGGTGACTACAACACGACGTACACCAAGGACGGCTGGTTCGATCGCAACACAAGCGCTTATCCCACGGTGCCGGCACTGTTCCAGGCCGTCAAATTCGACTACGACGTGTCGGGAGACTTCGGCGGCCCGATCAAACGCGACAAGCTCTGGTTCTTCGCGCTCGCTCGTACACAGGGCATCCAGAAGCTGCCGGTGGGCGTCGACTTCTGGCCGAACCTGCACGAAGGCAAGGCGGGCTTCAACTATCAGCCGAATCGCGCGGAGGACCGCGTCGAGTACAAGAACATCTGGCGCAATGCGAGCGCGCGCATCACCTACCAGGCCAGCCAGCGCAACAAGTTCAATATCTTTTGGGACGAGCAGGACTTCTGTCAGGACCCATGCAACGGAGTCGTCTCGGTGTTCACGTCGCCGGAGTCGTGGTGGTCCGTACAAGTGCATCCCAACCGACTGCAGCAGGTGTCGTGGACGAACCCGTGGACAAACAACATCCTCGTCGAGGCTGGTATCAGCGCGACGCCGCAGCACTACAACACGACGGAGCATCGTCAGTTCGTCAATCCACGAGCGATTCCGCGCGTCGTGGAGATCGGCGACACGGCGGGTGCTGACGACGTCGCCCCACACGTAAACCAGTTCGCCGGCAGCTTCTGCCAGACGTTCCAGATTCCGTTGGGATGCGGGTTCGGGTTGACCTCAGGCTCGCTGAACAGCGCGCTCGGTTCCGGTGGTGCCGAGATACGCGATCTCAGCCAGTACCGAAGCAGAGCATCCATTTCTTATGTCTCCGGGAGGCACCACGCCAAGATCGGCTATGACGGCGGGTTCTTCAACCAGGAGCAGACCAATGGCGTCAACGATCCACGGATGACGTTCTACTACGTGTGGCCAGCAGCCAATTGCGCCGAGACCAATACGTGTGGTAACACCAGCCTGCAGTTCCCCAGCGATCCCAACAATCTGACCCGTCGTCCGATCCCGGCCTACGTCCAGATCAACACCGGCTCGGGCACGCTCAAAGATCACGTGGCCTACTCCGCGTTCTACGCGCAGGACCAGTTGACGCTGAGGCGGTTCACCATCAGTGGCGCTGTGCGCTACGACCATGCCACGAGCAGCTATGGAGAGACGTGCGTTGGGCCAGATCCATTCGTGCCCATGCAGTCCAACGGGCAAAGATCGTACTGCGTGCCCGAGAGTGACGGCGTTCGGTTCAATGACATCACGCCCCGCTGGGGTCTGACGTGGGACCTGTTCGGGAACGGCAAAACATCCGTGAAGTGGAACATGGGCAAGTACCTGACCGCCGCAGGTATCAGCGGTATCTACTCGGGCGCCAACCCGGCGCGTCGCACCGTCAATGCCATCACCCGCATCTGGAACGATACCGACGGCGACCGTGTCGTCGACTGCGATCTGAATAACTTCACGCCGCAGGGTGAGTGCGGCACGTTCATCCTCGGCTCGAACGACACGACGCGGTTTGGCCGCGACCCGCTGTCGCTCGATGCATCGGGGAGCCCAATCGGGCTGCAGAACACGCAATGCGGCCGCACCGAGCAGGGCATCCCCGCGGCCGTGCAGGCGTACTGCGGGGCGTACGGCGACACCCTTATGAGCGGCTGGGGCAAGCGACAGGCCGAGTGGCAGCTCGGCATCGGTGTCCAGCACGAGATCGTGCCGCGGCTCTCCGGCGAAGTGACCTACAACCGTCGGATGTACAGCAACCTGGTGACAACCGACACGCTGAATATTGGCTGCGATCGATACCTCAAGGGCGACGTCAAGCAGTGCCAGGAGGCGATGCTCCACTACAGCAATCCGTCGTACGATTTCTTCTCGGTGGTGGCGCCGACCGATCCGCGCCTGCCGGACGGCGGTGGGTACCGAGTGCTCGGGCAATTCACGGATCGTGTGACGCAGCCTGTCGGTCAGCCGCAGGCGCAGACGCTGAATCCCGACCTCGAGTATTACTGGCAGGGCGTTGACACGAACTTCGTCTGGCGGGGGACCAGAGGGATTCGCGTGAACTTCGGCACGAGCACCGGCCGCAGCACTCACGACACCTGCTTCGCGATGGTCGACACGCCGAGCGTTGGCGGACGCGCCGGACATGAATACGAGGATGGTTGCCGCACGCACGTCCCGTTTCAGACCAGGATGAACGGAGCCGTGGCATACAACATTCCCAAGGTGGACGTGCTGGTTAGCGCCATTTTCCAATCGTTGCCGGGTCCGGAGATCAGCGCCAACGTCACCCTGCCGGCGTCCGCCGCCATCTGGGAGCCGGAAAGCGCGTCGCGTGCCACCGAGCCATGCGCGCCGCCCAACCAGGCGCTGGTCGGTTGTCTCGGCGCCGGACGCAACCTCACGA
Organism: Vicinamibacterales bacterium; assembly: GCA_036565925.1. GTDB lineage: Bacteria > Acidobacteriota > Vicinamibacteria > Vicinamibacterales > UBA2999 > Gp6-AA40. The sequence goes on along the minus strand of DATCXH010000022.1, from coordinate 1,349 downwards.
CAGTGAGCGTGCCGCTGCTGGTCAACAACGAGATGTTCGGCGAGCGCACGACGCTGTGGGACTTCAAAGTCGCCAAGAACATCCGGTTCTCGAACAAGCGGGCAGTGATCGGCGTGGACGTGTACAACATGTTCAACTCCGACGCCATTCAGACCTACCAGGGCACCTACACCGTTGACAACCCGGCGACACCGGCCGTCGAAGCGAACGCCTGGCTGGATCCTACTGGCGTAGTGTCGCCACGGTTTGCAAGGTTGTCGGTGCAGTTCAGCTTCTGAGCTGATACCCGGGAGGGTCCAGCTCACGCCCACACTCTCAATGATCGAGGGTGTGGGCGTTTCAGTGAGCACACACGGAGCTCAATGATGCGACTGCACTCACGAGCGCTCCTCGCGGTCACCGAATTCGCGCTCGTCGCGATAACGACCCTTGCGGCGCAGGGCACGACGTTTCAGTTCTACGTCGCAGCGAGTAACCCGAGCGGCGCGCCGACCACTGACCTTCGCAATGAAGACATTCTGATGTCCGAGAACGGCGTTCAGCAGCAGGTCGTCAAAGTCGAGGCTATATCGATTCCGGTCAAGCTGACGATTGCGGTGGACAACGGCGTGGACAGCGGTGACGCGCTGGCCCACTACCGCACTGGCCTGACCGGACTCGTCGAAGCGCTGCCACCCGATGTCGAAGTGACGCTGATCACCATCGCGCCGCAGCCCCGCGTCGTCGTCAAGTCCACCGATCGCACGCAGATTATCCGCGGCATCAACGGCTTTGCCCCCGAGCAGGCCAGGCCGCGATTCACCGATACGATCGTCGAGTACAGCAAGGAGCTCGAGAGGGAATCGAAGAACAAGAACGCGAAGCCGTACGTGCCGATCATGGTGATGCTCTCGACCGCGGCCAACGAGTCGAGCAGCTATCAACCAAAGGAGATCGAGAAAGCTGTCGGATTCCTTGTCACTCGTAAGGCGCGGTTGAACGTTGTCATGATGTCCACGCGGACGGGACAGGCAACATCGGTCGAAACGTTGAACTCGCAGCTGCAGGCCATCGTGGCCATTCCGGCCGTCAAGATGACCAATGGTCGCTACGAAGCGCTCGCGGTATCGAGTCGTGTGGCGACATTGCTGCCCGAATGGGGCAAGGACCTCGCCGCGCTGCACACGCGCCAGGCGAACCAGTTTCGTGTCACGGTCGAGCGGAAGACTGGGGGGCCACTGCAGAGCCCGCGGATCGAAATCGCCCGACAGGGGCTGGCCGGGACGGTGAGCATCGACGGATACTTACCGTAACGAGTGATCACGAAATGGATCGGGGCAGGCGCCGTCGCGCTGCTCCTGGGCGCGGGA
>DATCXH010001227.1:0-12022 GCA_036565925.1 Vicinamibacterales bacterium | reverse complement strand
CTCGCGAATCGACTGGGGCCTGGGCACAGTCGGCGGTCAGCAGCTGAGCAATTGGAGAGAAATCCTCGAATTCCTTAGCAATTTCAATGCGGTGAGGTGGCCGAGAGGCTGAAGGCGGCGGTTTGCTAAACCGTTGTAGGGCCTTTAAAGTCCTACCCAGGGTTCGAATCCCTGCCTCACCGCCAGTCTTCGCTCATGATCAAGTGCGCGAAGGCTGTCTCTCGGCCAGGTCGGCCTTCGGCCGACATGTCATAGCCACACAAAAAGTGCGGTCGCGTTACCGCCGTCGTCCTGCAGTTCCCAACGCCCACGCCGCCTGACGACGGACTTTGGGGCTGGTGTCTTTGAGTGTCGCGGCGAGTGCGTCGCTGGCGCGAGCGTCGCCGATTGCGCCCAGCGCCCACGCCGCCTGCGAGCGCACGTTCTCCTCCTGATCCTTCAGCGCCTTGATCAGACCCTCGACGGCACGGCGATCACCAATCGTTCCAAGCGCCCATGCGACTTGCGAGCGTACGCTTGCGTCGCTGTCGCCGAGGGCGTCGATCAGCGCATTCACGGCGACATCCGAATCGAGCGCACCCAGTGCCCATGCCGCCACACGCCGCACCGGTGGCTCGCGATCGGCGAGGGCGGCCAGCGCCGGCGCGGCACCTCGCGCATCGTGCAAGGCGCCAAGCGCCCACACTGAATTGCGGCGTGCCACCCACTGCGGCGCGCGCGATGCGGCAATGAGCGACGGCAGCGACTCGGTGCCGATCGCGACGAGTGCGGCCGCTGCTTCTTCGCCCGGCGTGGTCTGCTGCTCGACGTTGTTCCACCAGTAATGGCGATCCTCGCCGCACACCTTTGAATCGACGGGTGACGCATCGGAGAGTCGTTCGACCAGCGCTGCCATTGCGGCTCGTGATGCCGTTCCCATGCGCTGCAGATCGCATGCGGCGATCGTCCGGATGCGCGGATCGGCGTCGCGCAACCGCGTGGCGAGATCCGCGGCAGCCTGCGCTGGCAGGTACGAGATCAACGCGATGGTGGGCGACGAGGACACCGACTGCGGTTGTCCTGGAACCGGGTGCACGAGTGAGGCGATAAGGGTCGTGGCTGCACTGATGAGCGCGATCAGTGCGTCAACGGTCGCTTTGAAAAAGTCCACGCAGAAAGGCATGACCGGGCTCCCATGCTAAGAAATCAGCATCTTGGTCCGAGCCACGCTCTCGTGTAGTGTCCGGCGAAAGCCGGACACTACACGGGAGGATGGTGCGAGTTGTTAGCGGATTTGGCCGAGCGCGAACACCGCCTGCTGGCGCACGTCGGCGTTGGGATCTTTCAGTGCAGCGATGAGCGGATCCACGGCGCGCGGATCGCGAATCATGCCGAGACTATGTGCCGCTCGCTCGCGCACTTCGGGATCAGCGTCCTTGAGCGCCGCAATGAGCGGATCAACGGCGCGTGCATCGCGCATCTGGCCGAGCGCGAACACCGCTTGCTGCCGTACTTCGGCGTCCGAGTCCTTCATCGCCTCGGTCAGAAGATTCACGTTCTTGGGATCGCGTTGGCGGCCGAGTGCGAACACCGCCTGCTGGCGGACCTCTGACGATTTGTCCCTGAGCATCGTGGCGATCACGTCTGGCGGAAGTGACGCGCCCATCCGAATGAGCGTATGCAGCGCCTGCTGCCGGACGTCGTTGTCCTCGTCTTTGAGGGCTGTTGTCAGCGCTGCCGCGATCTTCGGATCGACGGGGCGGGCCTGCTGCACTGGCTTCGCTGGCTGTGCTCGTTGCGGCGGCTGCGGCGGTTGCGGCGCGAACGCAAAGTTCACGGCGTCCAAGGCGTCGTTCACCACATCGGCGACGTCGATATCGAGGAAGACATCGGGCGCCACCGGCGGCACCGGAACGACGGGTGCAGGAACCGGCCGCACGATCTGCGCAGAGAGTGGCGGCATCGGTACCGGCGCCAACACAACGCGCGGCGCACGTGGCGCCGGCGCGGGCGCAGGCGTCGGAGCGGGAGTGGGTGTCGGCGCTGGTGCTGGCGTTGGCGCCGCAGGTGCCGACGGCCGTCCTTGTTCTCCCGCGTCGGCAGCTTTCGCGACTGCCCGCACTCCGGCGAGCGACACGATGGTCATCATCGCCACTGTGGCACACGCCACCATCGCGCGGCGAGTGGGTGAACGACGAGGCACAGCAGGATCGAGAATCGCCATAAGTCTTCCCTCGAGTTGTGAGCGGTGCGCCATCGTCACGGCGGACCATGTGGGCCAGGCATCACTGCGCAGCGAGCGGGCGATGTCGAGCAGGTGATCGGCGTAGTCGGACCCGCGGGTGCCGGCGGCGAGCACCAGATCGTCGCAGGCGCGTTCGCGCTCAGCGCGCAGCCGCTTCGCCGCGAGCCACACCAATGGATGGAACCAGTAGGCGGCGCAGGCCAGGTGCGAGAGTATCTGCGTCACGCTGTCGCGGCGCTTCACGTGCGCGAGCTCGTGCAGGAGAACGACGCGCTGGCGATCGAGCGGCCAGTCTTCCGCTTCGGCGGGCAACAATACACGCGCGTGCGTCAGTCCCCATGCCATTGGCATCGCGTCTTCGTCGCCGCTGAGGAATGTCACCGCGCGCTCGATTCCCAGCGACCGCGCGAGGTGCTGACCGAGCGGTGCCCACACCGGGTCCGGGAATGCTCGCCGCGCGATCCACCACACGCGCGCGGTTCCGAACGCGAGCCGCGCGAGCACAACCAGAACGCCAGCGAGCCAGAGCGTGACGGCTGTCGAGAGTGTGTTGACCGATGCCGCTGGCGCGGTCGGTTCAGACGCGACACTCGGCGTCAGCGCGGGAATCGGCTCGAACACCGGATCGGCAGCCGGCTTGATCGGAGGCGCTGCAGGAGCCGCGACCGACTGCACGGTCGTCGGTGCAGGAAGTACCTCGATCTGCCACTGCGGTGCGACAGCGGCGAGCACCGGCATCAGCAGCGACGCTGCGAGTGCGACGGCCCAGATCTGATGACGCGCTGCGGCCGAGCCGCGCGAGAGAACACGTGCGGCCAGCGGTGCGATGGCCAGCACCACAGTGACCTTGAGGATGACGTCAACAACGGGCGATTCGACGATCATGCTAGTGGTCCGTATGTGCTGACGATGTGCCAGCGACAACCGGCCTCCGACTGCGATTAGCGGCCGCGACAGCGAAGCGGCCGGAATGAAGCGGGAACGACATACCGCTACGCTCCTTGTTTGCGGGCCTGGTCAATCAACTTCTTCAGACGATCGAGCTCGGCCTCATCCAGACGCGACGAGGAGACATCGAGCAGCGCCGACATGGCCTGAGACGTCGAGCCGTCGAAGAAGGTTTGCAGCAGATGGCGCATCGCCGATCGCTTGGCGTTGTCGCGTGCCACGACTGGCACGTAGACATAGCGCGGGCCATCCTGCTCGTGTCGGATGTGGCCTTTCTCTTCGAGGATGCGCAGCAGCGATCGGACGGCCGAATAGCTCGGCGCAGCCGGGAGCTCAGCTCGAATCTCCGCAGCAGATGCGCGACCGAGCTTGTAGAGCGCGTCGATGATCTGCCGTTCGCGGCGGCTGAGATCGTGATGGGCGACCTTGGTCATATTCGTTTCGTCCGGCTAAAGCCGGACACTACAAAGCGCATGGTTTCGTCGGGCTAAAGCCGGACACTCCAAAGCGCATGGTTTCGTCCGGCTAAAGCCGGACACTACAAAGCGCATGGTTCGTCGGGCTAAAGCCGGACACGACATCTTTCGTTCGGCATCACCGGACGGACATGCTGAGAAATTAGCACAGTGCTAAGAACTTGGCACAGGCGCCGAACTCTGTCAAGCCCCGGGTTCTTCGCGGGTTTTCAGCTGGCGGATTTGAGACTTTTGAACACCGCTTCGACGAACATGTCCGTCGTCCATGGGCCGGTCGTCGCACCGTAGCGGGAGTCGTAGTCCTGCGTGGGCCGCGCCGCCTTCACTTGCTCGAGCGTCATGCCCTTCTTCACCATCGCCTCGATCCGATCGCGCACGATGGTCACCATGTCGCGATACTCCACGACATCGAATTCGTCGCTGATCCGTCCGTGACCCGGCACGATGAACGTGCCCGCTTCCTCGTGATGCTCGGGTATTGCGAGATCGAGAACGAGATTCAGGCCGTCGATCACGCCTTGAACGTTGCCACCCTTCTGCAGATCGATGACCGGATAACTGTCGGTGCGATAGATATCGCCCGTCGCGATCACATCGGAGCGCCGGAAGAACACGATGCTGTCGCCATCGGTGTGTGCATTGGGCACGTGATACATCAACACCGGCTCGCCGTTGAAGAAGATTTCCTTCTCGCGGCCGACGAACGTCTCGGTTGGCCAGCCACTGGTCGGCAGCGTGTTCATACGCGCGAGCACGTTGTCGTGCGCGACGATCTGCACCGCCGTCTGCGACGCGCCAGGCGTGTTGATGATTGTCCAGTTGTAGGCGGAGCCGAGCACTTTGGTCAGGCTCTCGTTGCCGCCGACGTGATCGGCATCAGCACTCGTATTCAGGATGTAGCGCACCGGCTTGTTCACCGGCGTCAAGCGTTTGATCTCCGCGAGCATACGATCGGTCAACGTGCCCGACTTCGCATCGACCATGATCGCGCCAGACTGTCCGACTTGAACGACGACGTTGCCTCCACCACCCGCGAGCACATGCACGTTGCCCTGGACCGGCAGCGTATCGAGCTGTCCCGTGTCGGGGTTCTTCGCCTGACTCACGCGTGGCGCGTTCGCGGTGTCGAGTGCTCGCGCAGGATCGGCCTTCAGCTTTTTTTGGTACTCGGGATAGATCGTTTCGGGACCACCACGTGTCGGCGCTTCCGGCACACCCGTACGCTTGACCATTTCGAGGAGGAATGGATTCTCCCCGGGCAGGTAGTGCGGCACTTCTCCCTTCGCGCGACCGCTGATCTCTTCGACGTACTCACAAGGCCAGAGCCAGTTGCCGTTGTCCTGCGTCGCGATTTGGAAGTCGGTGGTGCGGATCATCGGCTCGGCGAGATAAACCGGATCGGTAATGATCACGACATGTGTCAGGTACTTCCCGTTGCGGACGAAGCGCTCGTAGAGCGTTGCCTGATCGCTCTCAGGAACGCCATTGCGGCGTAGCCAGCCCTGCTTCAGGTGTGTGGTCTTCACCGTGAGGACGTTGCCTTCCCACGTCCCGGTCGAGAAACCCATGAACGTGTGCGGAGCGAACGGCGACGGATGAGGGCGGCCGTCCATCCAGATCGTGCGGGTCTGTTCGTAGGTGCTGATGTAGTTCTTGATGGCGACGACGCGCTGGGTTTCGGGATCCTTCTCTTCCCAGATTCGCAGTTGCAGAGGACCGTGGTAGATGTAAGGCGCGACGTGCACGCGGCACTGGTGTTCTTGTAGCGTCAGACGTGACGCGTCCCAGCTGTCGGCGAAGAGCCGCGCGGCACTGTTGATCGGCAGGCCCAGGTAGTCGCCCAGGTCGGGCCCAGGTCCGCGATCCTGCTCGTCCTCGTGATTCCGGTACGGGGTCCAGTTGCCGGCAAGAATCGCTTGCGCGAATGCGGCCTCGCTGCTGCCGAGGAGCACCAGGAATATGAAGACGTAATGTCTCATCGTGGGCGTCATTCTGCGCCGCCTGCCGCTTCGATCGCAAGAAACGTCAAGAACCGTTCCCTGGATCTCGTCTAACATTTTCGGACCGCTGATGCCGTCCGATCGAGACCTGCTCCAGCTGCTCCGCACGATTCGTCATCGTCTCGACGCGAACGTGTCGCTCGATGCGCTGGCGTCACGTGCCGGCTGGTCGCCGTTCCATCTTCACCGTGCCTTCACGCGGCTGGTCGGGGAGACGCCAAAGCACTATACGCTGCGCCTGCGTCTGGAAGGTGCAGCGGCGCGACTGCTTGCCAGCGATGACTCGGTTCTGGACGTTGCGCTTGCGGCGGGATTCACCAGCCACGAGGTGTTTACGCGCGCGTTTCGGCGCCACTTCGGCCGGACGCCGGTCGCATATCGTGCGACGGCGCTCGCTGGGGCGTCGCCTGCGGTGCGGGCGCGACATCGCGCGATCACCGACGCCACCGGACCCTGCGTTGGACTTTTTCACTTGTCCGTCGATCACGTCCCTGTACGGAGACCTTCGATGCCCACTCTCTCAATTGAACGACGCGAGCTCACGCCGCAGCCGGTGCTGATCATGCGATGTCGGACGCCTCGCGCAGAGCTGCAGGCGGCCATCGGCAATTCATTGGGCGGCGTGTTCGGGCATTGTATGAAGGTCGGTCTTCCTCTCGATGGAAAACCGTTCGTCAGGTATCTCTCGACCGGGCCAGGACTCTGGACGATCGAGTGCGGCAAGCCGCTCGCCGTTGCCGCTTCAGGTGAGGGCGCCATCGAAGCGGCGACGTTGCCTGGCGGTCCGGTGGTCGTCGCGATGCACGGCGGTCTCTACGATCAGTTGAGCGAGACCTACGTGGCGATGGAACGCTGGATGGACGCTAACGGCGTTCGTCCGGGCGGTGCGCCATGGGAGTCGTACCTCACCGATCCTGCTGAACACCCCGATCCGTCCGAGTGGCGCACCGAGGTGTACTGGCCACTCGCGCAATGAGGAGTGCCATCGCAGTTCTGGCCGGATTCATCACGTTTTCGGTCGCGCTGAATGGGGTGCAGGGCATTGGTACCGCGATCCTGCACTCCATGGATCCGAATCTTTCCGCGACGACGACCATCGTCAACTACAACAGGGAAACGCGAGTGGCGTGGTTGATTTGGGAGGCCGTGAGCCTGGTGGCGGCAGGCTACGTGACGGCTCGAATCGCGCCCAGCAGTCCGGTCGCGCATGCGACTGCGATGGGCCTGTTTCAGGCGGTCGTGACCTCGTCCGCGATGTTGTCGCTGCGAAGCGATGAGCCCGAGTGGTTCTGGGTGACCGGAATCGCCCTGATGATCCCCGCGGCCTGGTTGGGTGGGTGGTGGCGGACCAGGCGCGCCTGAAGATCAGGCGGGTCTAAAGACCCGCCTCTACGGACGGTTTTTCTCGGTGCCCCTTTTCAGTGCCCGCGCCATCTCTGCAATGCGTTGACCGAACATCGTCGCCGACGCGATCGGATCGCCTGATGATTCGACGTATGGCGTGACAATGAGCCCGCAGCACGCCGCGGCGGAGTAGACGGGCTTCAGCGCTGACGCGTTGTTACCGGGTGCGAGCGGTGCGGCGAGTTTGCCGGTCATCGATCCGATCGACGACAGCGACGCCACGTACGACTCGATCTCCTCCGAAGATTCTGCCGGCGTGGCGAGAATGATCACGTCGGCCCACACCGGATCGGCGGGCCGTGGTGCCACGTAGTCGCGATTCATCCGATCGAGGTTCTTCTTCCAGTTTGCGTCGGCGGCTATCGATGCAGCGTCGGCGTGATCCGCAACACGGCGCAATCGGATGTTGGCATCTGCCTGAATCGCGCCCAGGCCGGCCGCGAGCGCGAGCTTCTCGGTCGTGCCGTAGCGCGAGTAGAAGACGACGAGCGTGTTGATGTCTCCCATAAAAGAAAGGAATCAGGAATCAGGAATCAGGAATCGGGAATCAGGCGAGATCGAAAAGCAACAATTCGCCGCCGCGCGCGCCGGCGCCGCGGATCGTCAGTGCGGATTCGTCGCTGACCGCGAGACCGTCGCCTTCCTTGAGTGCCATGCCGTTCACTTCGATGTCGCCGGCGGCGCCCTGCACCCATGCGTGACGCCCCGACGCAATCGGATAGTTGATGGTCTCGCCCTTGCCGAGCACCGCCGCGTACATACGCGCGTCCTGGTTGATGAATGCCGACGGCGGAGTGGTGTTCGTGTCCGGCCCGGCGATCAGCCGCAGCGTGCCGCGTTTCTCGTTCGGATCGTAGGCGAATTGCTGATACGAGGGCTTGATGCCACGCGTCTCGGGGAGGAGCCAGATCTGGAAGAAGTGCGTCGGCTCGGTCTCTGATGCGTTGAACTCGCTATGGATCACCCCGGACCCGGCGCTCATTGCCTGCACTTCGTTTGGCCCGAGCACATGCTCTTCACCCATGCTGTCCTTGTGTGCAAGCTGGCCTTCGAGCACGTAGGACAGGATCTCCATGTCGCGATGGCCGTGCGCGCCGAAGCCTTTGCCCGCCGCGACGCGATCGTCGTTGAGAACCCGCAGTGCGCGAAAGCCCATGTGGTTCGGATCGGAATAGCCGCCGAACGAAAACGTGTGATAGCTCTTGAGCCACCCGAGGTCGCTCTTGCCCCGGTCCTCGGCTCTCCGTAGTGTCAACATGTCCCCGATCCTAGACGAAAAATTGCACCGCCGATCAGGGGCTCTGGCATATCGTTCGGCCTTGTGTTCGATGGCACGCGGCAGAATCCGGGCTCGTGATGCTGTCGGCGCGCGGCGGAAAGATCCAGCACGGCGGATAACGCGTAGAGGCGGTTCTTTAGCCCCGCCTATGAGGTACATCATGCGGAGCAGACTGTTCGGACTCATTGTCGTCGTCGCATCGGTCGCGGCGGCTGCGGCGCAATCGAAACTGGCGTCGGATATTCATCCTGAGTCGTTGTCGCGGCTTCCGCCGCCGCAGCGCGACAGTCTCGACGCTGAAGGCAAACGCGTCTGGGACGTGATCGCTGGTGGTCGTGCAATGGGCAACACCGGACCAGCGGCGGTGTCGATGTACAGCCCTGGCGCGGCGGAGCCAATTCATCACCTCAATCAGTACTTGAGGAAGACCGTCGCGGGGCCGCGCTACTTCGAGCTCTCGGCGCTTCTCGCCGCGCGTGAATTCGATCAGCAGTACGAATGGTCAGGACACGAGCCAGCCGCGTTGCGCGCCGGTCTCGATCAATCAGTCATCGACGTCGTGAAATTCAACAAGGACGTCGCCGGTCTGCCGGACAAAGATGCCACGGTCATCCGTCTGGCACGCGCGCTGTTCCGCGATCACAAGGTGAGTTCCGAACTGTGGGCAAAAACCGTAGAGCACTTCGGGCGGCAAGGCGCCGTCGAAATCGTCACGACGATGGGCGATTACGTGATGGCGGGGTTCCTGCTGACGGCGGTGGATCAGCAGCTTCCGCCGGAGCGGAAGCCTTTGCTGCCTGTGAAATAGCTGGATGGTGGTTAGTGGTTAGTGGTTAAGAGCTACCTCTGTGTTCTCAACCACCAACCACCAAACTAGTTCCGTGCTGCGCGCGAAGAGTTGGAGTTCTTGCTGATGTTCAGCAAGGACGCTGCTTCGCCGAAGTAGTTGAGCGCGAACTGCAGCTGCGGGTCCTGCTTCGCCAGCCGCTCGTAGGCCTTGTTCGCGCCGAAGATGTCGAGATCGATCTCCTTCGCCATCATCGCGACGATGTACGGCCGATCCTTCTGCCAGGCGGCTTCGTCGAACCGCAGCGGCGACTGCTGCACGAGCTGCTTGAACTCGTTCAGCATCGCGTCGGTGACCTCGTAGTTGGCCGCCACCTCATGTCGCGGTCCCGAGCTGGTCCCCGAAATCCGCGTGTCACCCTGACGCGTGAAGCGACGCGCGTAGACATCGAAGAGTCCACGTGCGTTGATCGTTCGCGCGAAGCGACCCGGGTTGAATCCTTCGGTCGGGCCGTCGAAACGCCGGTCAGGCTCGATGCCACCGCCGCTATAGACCTTGCGACCGCCGTCGGTGAGTTTCAACTCCTCAGCCTTGTGCGTCTTGTTGGCGTCCTGATCGCGCAGCGTGTAGGTGAGGTACTCGTCGAAGGTGCCGTCCCACGGCCGCTGAATCAGACGGCCACTCGGCGTGTAGTAGCGCGCGGTGGTGATGAGCGCCGCTGCACCCTGGTTGAGGCGATACACCGACTGTACCAGCGCCTTCCCGAACGTCGTTTCGCCGATGACCAGGGAACGATCGTGATCCTGCAGCGCGCCTGACACGATCTCCGATGCGCTGGCGCTCGAGCGATTGACCAGCGTGATCATCGGCAGCGTCAGATAATCGCTGCGATCCTGTGCGCGGTAATCCTGATCCGATCCGTTGACGCGGCCACGCGTGTAGACGACGAGATCGCCTTTCGGCAGGAAGCGGCTCGAGACGAGAATCGCCTGATCGAGCTGGCCGCCCGGGTTGCCGCGCAGATCGAATACGAGGCGCTTCATGCCGCGCTTGGTCAGGTCGCCGAGCGCGCGCCCGAGCTCGCGATCGGAGTTCTCAGCGAATTCGGTGAGCTTGATATAGCCCGTGCTCTCGTCGAGCATGACCGCCGCGGCGACGGTCGGGATGTGGACCTCGTCACGACGCACGCGCAAATCGATCAGCTTCTCGTAGCCGCCGCGACGCAGCGAGATATTGACGAACGTGCCGCGCGGCCCCTTGAGGCGGCCGACGGTCTGCTCGCTGGTCCAGCCCTTGGTGTCTTCGGTCTCGATTCGCGCGATGACGTCGCCGCGGCGCAGTCCGGCCTCGTAGGCCGGCGAGTCTTCGAAGACAGACGCGATGATGACGTCGCCGTTGATCACCTGAATGGTGATGCCCAAGCCGTAGTAACGCCCTTCCTGCCGCTCGCGGGTCTGAGCGTACGACTTCGGATCCATGAAGCTTGAATGCGGATCCAGCGTCTGCAGCATGCCGGTAATCGCGCCGTAGATGACGCGGTCCGACTCGACGTCGCCGACGTACACGTCTTCAACCGCCTTGAGACCGGCGGTGAAGATTTTGTACTGCTCGGAGACTTGATCCTGGGCGGCAAGCGCCGTTCGTCCGAAATACGCGCCTGCGCAGGCGCTCAGCGCAAGGATAATGGCCGCCGCCGGAAGGGATCGGAATCTCGGCATGCTTCGATGCTCCGTATAGGATTTGGGCTTCTCATCGAGTCTGAGGGATCAAAGACCGCCCGTCAAGCGGGGCGGCCTTAACTGTTTCAGGTTAGAAACGGCTTAATCCGCTGTATTTCGTGACCGGTTACGAAACTGTTGCGGGTGCAGAGCCGATCGCGGCCCCCTCCTAATCACCCCCGACCGTCGAACTTTTCGCTGGAGATGGTGTCTTCCATCACAGAGCTGCTCGGGGGATGGCGTTCATCGATTCGGCCGTTCTGAACCTCATCGAACGAGCCTGTCGCGGGTTTCAACGCCTGACAGGCCGGACCAACGTGTGGCTGGCGATCCAGCTCACCAACCTCAGCATCATCATCTACTTCGTGTGGGCCGGCCTCTGGTCCCTCATCGTCGACGTGCAGCTGCGCGTCGTCGCCGCGATCTTCTGCGTTGTGCTGACCTATGCGCTGACCCAGACGGTGTTCAAAACACCGATTGAGACCTATGAGATGGCGGCGTATCAACGCGTTGCACGCGGGCTGCGGAATCCGCGCCGGCTTCGCGACGCGCCGCTGCGCACCTCGTTCCTGACGCTCTGCCTGTTCCTCGCGGGTCCAGTCCTGTTCGTCTACGCGAACCTCCGCATCCACCTGGTGCTTCTCACCTATGTGCTGATCCTGCTGACCACGATCGTCTTGTATCTGCTGGCGTGCGATCCGTTGCCACCATGCGTGGGACGAGTGCGGGAGTGGTGGCGAGGGTTGTCCTCGTCTCGGGTGGCCCTCCCGGAGTCGGAGTAGACTCCGGGTTTGCGCTTCGATTCGGTCCTCATTATCTCGTTCGGTGGTCCGCAGGGTCTTGCCGACATTCGTCCGTTCCTCGCTAACGTTCTCCGCGGCCGACGCGTGAGCCCCGAGCGCGTCGAGGAGGTCGCACACCACTACGAACTGTTCGGCGGCGTCTCCCCGATCACCGACGTCACCCGTCGCCAGGCGCGCGGGCTCGAGCAGCGGCTCGCGGCGATGGGCCATCCGCTGCCGGTCTTCGTCGGCATGCGCAATTGGCATCCGCTGCTCCCCGACACACTTCGCGAGATGTACTCGGCGGGTCATCGTCATGCTGTTGGCTTCATCGCCGCAGCGCAGCACTCGTATTCGAGTTGCCAGCAGTACCGCGAGAACGTGATAGCGGCTCGTGATGAGTT
>DATCXH010000750.1:0-2534 GCA_036565925.1 Vicinamibacterales bacterium | reverse complement strand
GCAAGGATGATCCGGAGGGCTTCTGTCTGCCGCCGGGATTCCCGCGTGTCAACGGCGTACCGTTTCCGCAGAAGATCGTCCAGCTCCCGGGCGCTCTCATCATCCTCTACGAAACGCGCACGACCTTCCGGCAGATCTTCCTCGACAACAATCACACGCTCCCGAGCGATCCGCAGCCAACGTGGATGGGATACTCGAAAGGCCGTTGGGACGGGGACACGCTCATCGTCGAGACGACAGGTTTCAATGACAAGACGTGGCTGGACGACACCGGTCATCCACATTCGGAGCAGATGAAAGTGACCGAGCGATTCCGTCGTCCATCGTTTGGTCAGTTGCTGGTGGACATCACGATCGACGATTCGAAGACATATGCGAAGCCGTGGACGGTGACGCAGGCGTTTCAGCTCGCCGCCGACAACGAGTTGATCGAGTACATCTGCAACGAGAACAACCTCGATCCGCAGCATCTGGTCGGCAAGTAACTCGGTGTCTATGCGGTCGGCCGTCTTCCCCATGCGCCAACGATGGCTGGCGGCAGCAATACCGCATTCGCGCGAGAGAGTCCCTCGGCAATTCGCGACTCGAGTGTCTCGACGCCGATCTGCTCACGCGTCGCGATGCGATGGGCGACGATCGCATCGGTCAGCGTGCGGACCACGTCAGCAATAAGCGGAGCCGCAGCCGGATTTCCTGGCGGCAAGTATCCCTGCACACCGAACGTCGTCACCTCATTGAGGCCCGCCTCCTCGAGAGTCGTTCCGAGCCGCGCACCGATTCTCGGCCATGCGCCAGCCGCCGTGAATGCCGCTACAATCCATCGCAATGCCTCGTCGGCGATCACGACCGGCGGCTCGGTTCGCGCGGTGCCGAGGTCGTAGTCGATGGCGACAAACAGACCGCCCGCGCGGAGACCGTCGATGTGATGACGCACGACCTGCACCGGGTCGGTAACGTGAAACAGCAGCAGCCGCCCGACGACGACGTCAAAGGGCTCGTCGTCGCGCCAGCTCGTGACGTCGCCTTGCACGAACGAAATGCGACGATCATCGCCGGCACGACGTTGCGCCTCTGCAAGCGCATCCGGCGATTGATCGATCCCGACGACGGTTCCGTTTGGCCCAACCATCTCCGAGATCAGGCGCGCCACGTGCCCAAGACCGGTGCCCAGATCCAATGCGCGCATGCCAGGACCAATCCCTGACGCGCGCAATAGCAGGCGCGTCGCGGGCTCAATCCTCCGGGATTGCGCATCCAGCCTGGCGATTTCCGGCGCACGGTGGCCGAGGACGTACTCGCGAGCAGATGATTCGCGCTCTTCCATCGATACGATTGTGCCAAACTTCTGCCGGCAGTCACCTGTTCGCATGTTTCATCAGGCGGATCTGAACATCCGCCGCTAGAAGAACGAGCGCGCCAGGAGTACCTGCTGCTAACGGCCTGTTGTGCGCGACATCGATTCTTGAGCGGCGCAGAACACCCCCGTATGGACCGACGCCGTCAGCAATCTCGAACGATGAGGTCAGCTTGATCGCCGAACGGTCGTTAGCTCGATTGGACCTTGCCGGTGAGCCGCCCGGCCTGGGCCATCAGATAGTTCCGTTCGGGAACGCTGGTGGTCCTGCCGGCGGCTGCGCGATAGTGCTCGATCGCACCTTCATGGTCGCCAGCCATTTCTAACAGATGCGCTCGCACCGCGTGCAGACGATGGTGGTGCTGCATGCGGCCGTCGGCATCGAGGCCGCGCAGTAGGGCGAGGCCGGCGGCGGGACCTTCGACCATGGCCGTCGCGACTGCGTGATTGAGCGCGACCATCGGATTGTCAGAGATACCCTTCAGCACGCCGTAGAGCGCCAGGATTTGTGGCCAGTCGGTGTCTTCGGCACGCCCGGCTTCGTCGTGCACGGCGGCGATGGCCGCCTGGAGCTGATACAGCCCGACCGAGCCCGATGACAACGCCTCGCTGACCAGGGCAACGCCCTCATCGATCTGCGCGCGATCCCATCGCGTGCGGTCCTGCTTGTCGAGTGCAATCAGCTCGCCGTCGGGGCCGGTGCGCGCGTCACGGCGTGCGTCGGTCAGGAGCATCAGCGCCAGCAATCCTTTCACGTCGCCGTCATCGGGCAGGCTGCGACGGACCGCTCGTGTCAACCGGATCGCTTCGCTAGCCAGATCGCTGCGTAGCAACTGCGCACCATCGCTGCTCGTGTAGCCCTCGTTGAAGATCAAGTACAAGACGTGCAGGGCCGATCTGAGTCGCGCCTTCTGCTCACCCCGCGAGGGCAAGCCAAAGGGAACCCCTGATGCTTTGATCGTGCTCTTCGCGCGACTGATCCGCTGCGCCATCGTCGCTTCGGGAACGAGAAAGGACTTCGCGATCTCCGCCGTGGTCAGGCCGCCGACCGCGCGCAGGGTGAGCGCGATCTGCGCGGGCGGGGTCAGGTCGGGGTGGCAGCACAGAAAGAGCAGGGAGAGCGTGTCGTCCTCACGGGGCGCCCGGTCCGGGACCGTCATCCGCGCGGACAGCAGTGCCA
>DATCXH010001254.1:0-10000 GCA_036565925.1 Vicinamibacterales bacterium | reverse complement strand
CTGGGAGGGACCGCGTAGTGGCAGACACAACTACCGCACAACCGGCCTCACAACCCGGGCTGCTCGCCCGCATGTTGGGCGTGCTGACGTCGCCGAAGGCAACGTTCGCCGCAGTCGCCGCGCGTCCGCGTTGGCTCGGCGTCATGGCCATCACGCTGCTCATCGCGGCCGCATGTCAGTACTACATCATGTCTTCGGAGGGGATGCAGGACGCGATGTTCGAACAGGCGACGCGCAACCCCAACATGACCGATCAACAGGTCGCCGGCGTGGAACGCTTCATCGGCGCTCTCCCCTACGTGCTTGCCGGCGCGACATTGATCCTCGGACCACTGTTCAGCGCAGTCATCGCCGGTATTTTGTTACTCATTTTCTCGACACTCATGGGCGGCGAGGCAAAGTTCAAACAGGTCTACTCCGTGATGGCGCACTCTGGTGTTGTCTCGACCATTTCGGCCGTGTTGACCGCCGGCCTCATCATGCTCGGCGCGAAGCCGACTGGCGCCAATCCGCCCGGTGCGAATCTCGGCATCTTCGTACCGATGCTGGAGGAGACCAGCTTCGTCACGCAATTCCTGAGCGCAATCGACCTGGTGCTGGTCTGGTGGATCGTGACCTTGTCGATTGGTCTCGCGGTTCTCTACAAGCGCCGCACCGGCGGGATCGCTTTCTCGCTGCTGTGTATATACGTGTTGTTCGCACTCGTTCTCGGCTACGCCCGATCGGGTTCCTAAGGAGACTCGATGTCCTGGAAAAAGGTTTCCATCATTGTTGGGATCGTGCTGGTTCTCGCCGCGGTGGTGGCGGCCAACCTGTACTACCGCCGCGACACCGGCCTGAACGTGAACGCTGAAGCCGTCCGATCGCGCGACCTCGAGGCAATCGTTTCAGCATCGGGCAAGATTCAGCCGAAGCGTCAGATCAACGTCTCTGCGAACACAACCGGACGGGTAACGCGCGTGGCGGTCGAAGAAGGACAGCGCGTCAAGACCGGTCAGTTCCTGCTCGAGATCGATCCGCGATCCCTTGACGCACAGTTGCAGCGTGGTGAGGCAAGCGTCGCCGCAGCTCAATCTTCGTTGCAGCAGTCACGCGCCTCGGTGCAGCAGACGCGCGTCGCACTCGAGCTCGCACGTCAGACCTTGAAGCGGACGCAGGAGTTGTGGAAAGAGGGCCTGACGACGCGAGAGGCCCTCGAGAGAGCGGAAAACGACGTCCAGGCGCGCGAGGCCGAATTGAAGACGCGCGAGCAGGAGATCCAGACCAACGAACAGCGCATCAAGGTTGAGGAAGCCGGGTTGGCGACGACGAAGTACAACCTCAATCAGGTGATCATCACCGCGCCGATGGACGGCCTCGTCACGCGCCGCAGTATTGAAGAGGGCGAGACCGCGGTGCTCGGCACCATGAACAATGCCGGCTCGGTACTCCTCACGATTGCCGACATGTCCATCCTCGAAGCGGAGGTGGAGGTGGACGAGACCGAGATCCCGTCAGTGTCACTGGGACAAGCCGCCAAGGTGACTATCGATGCGATCCCCGATCGGACGTTCAAGGGACGTGTGACGGAGGTCGGCAACAGCCCGATTCAGACGACGACCAATCAGAACCAGGGCCAGCGCCAGGCGACCACTTTCAAGGTGGTGATCACGATCGAGGAGGACGTGCCCGACGTTCGCCCGGGGTTCACGTGCACGGCGGAAATCACCACCGCTACACGCAAGAACGTTGTCTCGGTTCCGATCCAGGCGCTCACCGTTCGCGAAATGCTTTACAACGACAAGGGTGAGCTCGTTCACGAGGAACCGCAGCGACGGCGCCGTGGCAACGCGGTCGAGACGCCGGTTTCCGCATCCACTGAGCCGCCTCCCGGACATACACGCAAAGAGACCGAAGGCGTCTTCGTCGTTAGCAGCGGACGCGGTGTCTTCACGCCAGTCAAAGTCGGAATTGCCGGCGAGCAGTATTTCGAGGTGCTCAGTGGGCTGAAGGCCGGCGATCAAGTCATCACTGGTCCGTTCAACTCCGTGCGCGAGCTCGCAGACGGTGGCGACGTCAAGCTGCAGCAGAACACCACTCGAACTCGCACGCGACCTTCGTCGAGCAAATGAACCAGGTCTTCGATTCCGTCCTGATCGCGCTGCAGGCCATCTGGGCCAACAAGCTGCGATCGTTCATGACGGTACTGGGCAACATCGTGGCGGTCACGTCGATCGTCACGGTGGTCACGCTGATCCAGGGCATGAACGGGATGGTGGCAGACGCGATCGTCAGCGACATCGGCGCCGACAATTTCACCGTACAGCGCATGCCGCCGATCTTCAGCGAGGACGAGGCCGACCGGAACCGGAACAATCCGCTGATCACGATCGACGAGGCTGATGCGATCCGTGCGTTCAGTCCGCTGATCGTGTCGGTGGCAGCGCAGGCCAGCCGCAACGCGACGGTGTCCTATCGGACCGAGGAAGTCAACAACGCCCAGATACAGGGTGTCACCAGCAGCTACTCCGATTTTTCGACGTTCAGCGCCGAACGCGGCCGCATGATGAGCGCAGTCGAGGTCGAGCGGGGGCAGCAGGTTACGCTGCTCGGCTATGGACTCGCCGACCGCCTCTTCGGCGACATCGATCCAATCGAGAAGACCCTCAAGATCGCCGGCATCAACTTCCGGGTCGTGGGCGTCAGTGAACAGAAAGGATCGTTCTTCGGGAACTCGCAGGACAACTTTGCGGTGATTCCGCTCGGCGCCTACCAGCGGCTGTTCGGGGCGCGCCAGTCGCTCTCGTTGATGGTCAAGCCCGTCTCCACCGATCGCATGTCCGAGGCCATGGACGATGCGACCGTGGCGCTGCGCGTGTCGCGGCACTTGAAGCCATCGGCGCCGAACAACTTCGGCATCCTGACGTCGGACACGATTCTCGATCTCTATCGCCAGGTGACGAGCGGCATCTTCCTGGTCCTCGTCGGCATCGTCGCACTATCGCTGGTCGTCGGCGGGATCGTCATCATGAACATCATGCTGATGGTGGTCAGCGAGCGCACTCGCGAGATCGGACTGCGCAAGGCGCTCGGCGCCAAACGCAAGGACATCATGTCGCAGGTACTCACCGAGTCGATTACGCTGTCGACCCTCGGCGGACTCGTTGGCATTCTGCTCGGATCGCTTGCGGCGTCACTCATCGCCGCCCTCACTCCCCTGCCCGCCCGTCTCGAGATGTGGTCAGTGGTACTGGGGATCGGGATCACTGCCGCGGTCGGGCTGTTCTTCGGCGCGTGGCCGGCGCACCGGGCAGCATCACTCGACCCGATCGAGGCGCTTCGCCGTGAGTAAGGGCATCAATCGCGGGCTATGGCGCGAAGTCGCGGTGATGGCGTTCGACACACTGCGCACCAACAAGATGCGCTCGGCGCTCACCATTCTGGGCGTCGTCATCGGGATCACGTCGATCGTCGGTATGACCTCCCTGATCCGCGGTTTCGACGAGTCGCTGCGCGACATGATTCGCCAGCTTGGTCCAAACACGATCATCGTGAGCAAGGCAAGCGCCGTCAGCCTCGCGGCCGGCGCCGACTTTGCCGAGTTGATCCGGCGGCCCAACCTCACCGTCGCTGATGCCCGGGCGATCGAGCGGCTCGCGCCCTCGGTCGGTGTGGTGGACATCTGGATGGGTCAGGGGCTTGGTGGCACCACCGCCGAGCGTGTGTTCTACGGCGGCAATCGCACGCCGACGCTCGGCGTGATCGGCGCGACCGAGCAGTTTGCGACGGTGAATTTCGTCAAGCTGTCGTTCGGCCGTTTTTTCACGCAGGCAGAAGTGCTGCGTAGACGCCGCGTCGTGGTGCTTGGCCATAACCCATATCAGGCCTTGTTCGCGCCATCGGGAATCGATCCGATCGGCAAGAAGGTGCGCATCGGCGCCATCGAATACACGGTGGTCGGTGTCCTCGAGAAGCGCCCGTCACCGTTTCCGCAGGCGGATGACTTCGTCGTGATTCCGCAAACCACACATCAGGTGATGTTCGCGACCAACGCACGGCAACGCTTCGGCGGCGGCAGCAGCGCGCAGATCACCATCGTGCCGGCCGAAGGCGCGACACGCGATCAGACGGTACAGGAAGTCGAAGAGATCATGCGGATCCGCCACGGTCTCAAGCTCGATGAGCCCAATGACTTCGAGATCGGCGGACAGGACGCGATCCTCCGGTTATGGGATCAGATCAGCCGCGCAGTGTTCCTCGCACTGGTGGTGATCTCGTCGGTGGCGCTGATGGTCGGCGGGATCGGCGTGATGGCGATCATGATGATTTCCGTCACCGAGCGGACCCGTGAGATTGGCGTACGCAAAGCGCTCGGCGCGCGACGTCAGGAGATTCTGTTCCAGTTCCTTGCCGAAGCTGCGGTCCTGACGTCGGTGGGCGGGATACTCGGTATCGTGTGCGGGGCCGCGATCGGCTTCGCCATCAGCCTGGCGACCGGCTTCCCCATCTCGCTGCCGTGGTGGTCGTTTGCCATTGGGCTGGGCTTTTCAGCAAGCGTCGGCATCTTCTTTGGCATGGTGCCCGCCGTCCGGGCCTCACGCCTCGATCCCATCGAGGCGTTGCGCTACGAATAAAGCGGAGGCGGAAGCCTCCGCTCCTATGATTCCTTCTCGCCGGTTCTGATCCGATAGCTTTCCAGCACGGGGAGCACGAATACGCGGCCGTCGCCGATCTCACCTGTGCGCGCCGCCTGCACCACCGCCTTGACGACGTCGTCGGCCATGTTGTCCGCCACGACAACTTCGACTTCCATCTTGGGCAGCAGGCTGACGTTGTATTCCTTGCCGCGATAGATTGCGGTGTGCCCCTTCTGCTTGCCGTGACCGCGAACCTCGGTCACCGTCATGCCGGCGATGTTCAGCTTGGCCAGTGCGTCTTTGACTTCGTCGACCTTGTTCGGACGAATGATGCACTTGATCAACTTCATTGCAGACCCTCCAATGTACGAAGGAGGTCGGAGGTCAGCTCCTGCTGCTCCGCCTCGGTGAGCTTCGAACCACCTTTGGTGATGTGAAAGACGTCAATGGCCTTCTCGCCCTCAGTGGCGATGAGCACGAGATCCACGTCGCAGCCGTGACGCGAGATGACGCGGCTGATGCGGTAGAGCAGCCCCAGGGCATTACTGGCGACGATATCGAGAATGGTGTACCGGCCGGAGGCCTCATTGTCGGTGCGCACGACAGCCGCGAAGCGTGGCGTACTGCGCGACTGCAGGACGCCCTGCTCGCGTCCGCGCAGCAGCGTGGTCACGTCGGCATGGCCGGCGACGACGTTCTCGAGCACGTGCAGCACCTGATCGTGGGCATCCGGATTGAGCGCGAGAAACCGTTCGTCGTCGATGAACTGAAAGACGTCGAGCACCAATCCGTTGGGATTGGTCAGGGCATGACCGCGAATGATGTTCATGCCAAACGACGACAGCACACCGCAGATGTTCGAAAACAGAAACGGCTTGTCGAGCGTGGTCACGGCGAGCGTCCAGATCGCGTCGTTCCGCTCGAGCGATACGTGCACCTCGTCGGGGTGAATGTTCCTCGCCAGACGGACGTGCCTGTAGATGGCGTCAGGCTGGAACAACTGCAGGTAACGTTGCGGCAGCCCTTCGAGAAATCTGGTGATCTCTGCCGCCGATAAATCGTCCGGCCGCTGACGCAGCAGCTCGTCGAGGCCGGCTTGATTGCGTTCAATCAACTCGTCGCCGTACCGCTGCGTCAGGTGGTTATAGGTGTCCACGTAGAGCCGCCAGAGCAGCTCCTCTTTCCACGGCGTCAGCGTGCCGGGACTCACCGCTTCGACGTCGGCGAGTGTCATCAGGCACAGCATCTTCAGCCGCTCTTCAGTGCCGATGAACGCCGAGAAGTCCTTGACGATCTCCGGATCCTCGGTATCGCGCCGGAACGCGACGAGCGACATCCGCAGGTGATGCTTGATCAGGAACAGTACGGTCTCGCGCGCTTCGCCGACCATATGCAGGCGATCGACGACATCCCTCGCCATTCGCTCGCTCTCGGTCGCGTGATCGTCGTCGCGCCACTTGCCGACGTCGTGCAGCAGCAATGCAAGCACGAGCAGCTCGGGCTGAGCGATCGAGTGGATGACATTGCGGAAGCGAATGCGATCCGGTTCGTCGGTGTGCGAGATCCGCTCGAGATTTCGGATCGTGAGCAGCGTATGCTCGTCGACCGTGTACTTGTGATAGAAGTCGCGGACCACTCGCCACGACACGGCCTGGAACTCCGGAAACACGCGGCCGAGCAGCCCGCAGTCGTGCATTTCCGACAACCGTGCGTAAAGTCCCTGCTTCGGTTTCAGCAGCCCCAGGAGCTTGGCACGGTCCTCTGCGGTCGGAAAGAAATCATCAGCGCGATAGCGATCGACGTGCTGCTGCACGCATGACAGCGTCTCTTCGGCGACTTCGGTCCCAGTATCGATAGCGGCCTGAAACGCACCAATCCACGATGCCGGATTGCGCGCCGCGGCGATCGGATCCAGGAAACGAATGCCGTCGCGCGAGAGCCCGAGGTTGGGACCAACCGGCATTGGAGCGGTCTTCCTCGCCCATTCCAACGATCGGCTGACGATCCGCGCGTGACGGAAATAGTCGCTCATCAGTCGCTCGACCCGCTGACGCGGTTCGGCACCCGGATAGCCGAGCAGGTCGGCAGTCCGTTCCTGCATCTCATGACTGAGGATGTTCTGATTGCGCCCGGCGTCGAGATGCAGCGTCGATCGGACGCGCAGCAGAAAGTCCTCGGCTTGATCGAACCGCGCCGGATCGGCTGGCCCCCGCCGCAGGAGCAATGGATCGGTCAGCATCGCGATCGTGCGCGTCGCCGTGAGATCGCGCAATGCACCTGGCGCTTCCTTCACGTCCGGCTCGAGCTGATACAGCGTGTCGTTGAACCCGGCGTGGCGTTGATCGATCAGCTCGAGAAGGGATTTGAGAATACAGGCGTGCGCATCCGCGGTGTGAAAGAGCACACCGAACCGATCGAAGAGTGGGCGCGCGCCGGCAACCGGACGCGCATCGAGCAACGCCAGCAGAAACTCAGGGTTGTCGGTCTCGAGCCGCGTGAAGTCGTCCAGTTCACGTACTTGATGACCGATGACCACGCCAAGGTCCCACAGCGGGTTCAGGAACTTACGCAGAAACTGTTCTTCGTCGGTGCCAATGCGCCCGCCGAACAGCACCATCAGATCGATATCCGATTGCAGACAGAGATGCCGCCGGCCGTAGCCGCCCAACGCGATCACCGCGACGTGCACGTCCGGCATCGCGATGTCGGCGAACAACTGCCGGAGCATCGCGTCAACGCGATCTGAATAGCGTTCGAGCGCGGCGCGGCCACCTGCACCTCGCAGCGCATCCGCCTCGAGTTCAGATCTGGCGGCGTCGAATGCCCTCACGAGGGTGGATGAGCCGGGGCTGGGCTGTGTGAGTGACATGCCGTGATCGTCTCCGATAACCGCCTCAAGCATACGTGCACGCCGCCGCAAGACACCGGTCCAGGCGCCTCACGCGTTCGGCCTTGGGGGGAGGCTAGTAGCTGAGACCTATCCCGATGGAGCCGATCACCTTCGAGGTATCGCCGAGAATCTCGGCGTTTCTATCGCCCAGGCGGACATACTCGACGCCGCCATGAATGTTCCAACTGCCCGCTCGCGTCGGCATGCTCGAGAGAGGGACGGTCAGGATTCCAGCGACGCTGAAGAACCCGAATCGTTCGTCTCCTGCCAGCCCCTCGTAGTAATTATCAAGACTGAACCCGGCACGCAGCGGCACGTTCACGGTGAACCGCGCCAGGGGAAATCCTGGCGCCGCACCGAGCTCGAGATATGTGCCTTCCTCGGCGCCGCCATCAGCCTGGCCGTCCAGCTCGCGCGCAACGATGACGTACGGTTTGCTTGACAGCCGACCGAGCGAAGGACTGTCGTCGAGCGCAAACTTGAATGACACCTCACGCACGGTGCGGAAGCTGCCGTTCGGACTCGTGTACGCCGTGTACGTCGCGCCGAAGCTTGTGCCCTTCCCGAAACCGAGCGCGAACGTCGTATAGAAATCCGATTCGTACCAGAGCTTTCCGCTAGGACCGTCACTTCCCGCCTGGCCGGTGTGGAGACTGTTCCACAGACCGACGTTGACGCCGACGCTCTTGAATGCGCCGTCACCCGAGTGCAACGCGATTCCCAGATCTCCGTAGGGCCACATCACGACACCGGTGTCGTCCTGGGGAATGCCGCGGAATAGATACGCGTTCAGGAAATCGATACCGGACGTGAGCGTCAGGTTCCCGGGATTCGGATCTTTCGGAGCCGAATCCTGGGACCATGCGGGCGACGCGCCCAGGATCACCCATGTCGCACTTACCAGTGCACGTGCGATCCAGCGCGCTGCTCTTTGCATCGTCGGCGGCATCGAACCTCCTGCAACGTCTCGCCGGCTCGTTGTCGATACGCCGGATTGACGCTCCCGCCCGGTGCCGGTGCTAGTACGAGAATCCGATCCCGAACGAGCCAATCACCTGATTGCTCTCACCACCATTGAAGAACTCCGTGGTCGTGCCGAGCTTCTGGTATTCTACGCCGCCGTGAATGTTCCAGGCTCCGAAGCTGCTGGTGCCACCGAGCGGCACGGTGACGATGCCGGCGATGCTGAAGTATCCGAACTTGTTGTCTTCGAAACCGGTCGGCGTCGCCAGTTCGTAGTAGTTGCTCCCGCTCAATCCGACCTTGATTGGGAACGCAATGCTCGCCTTCGACGCTGAGTAGCCCGGCGCGAAGCCGATCTCCACATATGTCCCGGCGTTCTCGCCGCCGTCGGCCTGGCCACGTCCAGGCTCGGCGTCGAACTCACGCGCGACGGCGATGTACGGCTTCACCGCGGCCTTACCCAGCTTGCCGCTGTCGTCCACCGCGAACTTGAACATGATTTCCTTCACGGTCGTGAAGCCGTTATTCGGGCTCGTGTACGCCGTGTAGGTGGTTGAGAACGACGTGCCGCCGCCGAAGCCCAGTCCGAGCGTGGCGTAGAAGTCGGACTCGTACCACAGCTTGCCGCTCGGGCCATCCTGGCCAGTGTCACCGGTGTGCAGGCTGTTCCACGTGCCGAAGTTGATGCTGGCGCTCTTCAGCCCGCCTTCGCCGGAATACGCCGAAATGCCAAGGTCCATCGCCGGCCAGATCGCGATGCCGCTGCTGTTCTGACGGAACCCGCGGAACATGTACTGATTGACGACGTCGATCGAGCCGGTGAGCGTCAGTGCTCCAGGGTTCGGATCTTTGGCCTCCTGCGCGAACGCAGGAGCGCTCGTCAACACCATCACGCCAACCGCTGCGAGGACTGCGAGTGCACTGCGTCGTACTCCATACGTCACGAACATCGATTACCTCCGTTGAGCCCAGGGAACGCCACCGCGGCGCTCCAATCCATCCAGGTTGAGAAAAGGCGGCGCGCCCCTGCGCGCCACCGTCATCAGATTGCGTTGTGGACTACGCGTCGGCGCGAGCCGGATTGAAGACCGGATGCGCCGCACCGCCCACTGACACGTCGGCCGGCATCGACCCGCCGACCGCGGCATACGCTTCTTCGCCATGCGCTGTGATGTCGAGGCCTTCGGCTTCTTCCGACACGGTCGTCCGCAGCGGCACCACGAGACCAATGAGCTTGAGGACGACAAAGGTGCCCGCAGCGCTGTAGGCGATCGCGCCGAGCACCGCCGCGCCCTGCACCAGCACCTGTCCGGGATTGCCGAACAGCGCGCCGTCGAACGTGCCATTGAGCGCCTTTTCCGCGAACACACCCGTGAGGAGCGCGCCCACCGTGCCGCCGACACCGTGTGCGGCCACGACGTCCAGTGAATCATCGAGCGACGTCTTGGCGCGCAGCAGGATGCCGAAGTAGCTCGGGAATGCCGCAATCGCACCGAGTGCCAGCGCGCTTATCGGGCTGATGTATCCGGCT
>DATCXH010001252.1:0-2878 GCA_036565925.1 Vicinamibacterales bacterium | reverse complement strand
GACTCCCGACCAGTTGCGCGAGCGCTTGCGCGGACTGGTCGCTTTGCGTCGCTCCGGTCGGAACGTCGGCGCGCGCACCTACGACGTGTAAGCCATGAGGTTCAATCCCTTCCGACACTTCTGGCTGAAACTGCTGGCGCTGCTGCTGGCGGGGGTGCTCTGGCTCTCCGTGGCCGGCGAGCACGTCGTGGAGCGGACGCTTCGCGTGCCGCTCGAGCTGCGCAACGTGCCGGAGCAGCTCGAGATCGTCGGGGATCCTCCGATGACGGTGGACGTCCGCGTTCGCGGATCGTCGGCGTTGCTCGGACGGATGGATCCCGGCGACCTCATCGCGATTCTCGACCTGGCGAATGCGCGTCCGGGGTCGCGGCTGTTTCACCTGCGAACCGACGAAGTGCGCCATCCGTACGGCGTCGAGGTCGCGCAGATCACACCGGTCACGATTCCGCTGGAACTCGAGCGCTCGGCGAGGCGGTCGGTGCCCGTGGTGCCGGCCGTCGAAGGGGATCCAGCGCCCGGCTACGTCCTCGGGCGTGCGATGTCGACGCCCGACACGGTGGAAGTGATCGGGCCCGAGACCCGGCTGCGGGATCTCACCAGCGCGACCACCGAGCCGGTCTCGGTGGCCGGCGCACGCACCAACGTCACCGACGTGGTGACCATCGGCGTGTCTGACGCGGCATTGCGCCTCGTCGAAGCCCAGAGCGCCACCGTGACCGTCGAGGTGCTGCCCGCGCCAGTCGAGCGAGATTTACCGGGAGTGCCGATCCGGTGGCGAAATCTGGGCGCGAGCCTCACGGCGCGGATCGAGCCGACCGTACTGCGGGTGACCGTGCGTGGCCGCCGGCCGGCGCTCGACGCCATCCGTCCGGAAGCGCTCGACGCGTTCGTGGATCTTGCCGGTCTCGGACCCGGTCAGTACAATCTTCGGGTTCAAGTCGACACGACGCAGAACGATTTCGGCGTCAGTTCCATGGATCCCTCCGTCGTCCGGGTCACGATCAAGTAAATGTCCAGACTGTTCGGTACTGATGGTGTTCGCGGCAAGGCCGGCGAACATCCCCTCGATCACGAAACCGTCGCACGTCTCGGTGGCGCGCTCGTGCGTGCGCTCAGGCACCAGGCCTCGGCGCACGGTGCGGACACGCGAAAGCCGCTTCGCTTCATCGTCGGGCGTGACACGCGCGAATCGGGTGACTGGATCACACGCGAGCTCGCCCGCGGCGTTCGCTCGCAAGGCGCCGAACTCACGACAGCGGGCGTGATCCCGACACCCGCGGTCGCCTACATCACGCGCGCGCTCGGCTTCGACGCCGGCATCGTGATCTCTGCTTCTCACAATCCGTTCGAAGACAACGGCATCAAGGTGTTCTCGGGGCGGGGCGAGAAGTTCACCGAAGCGACCGAGCGTGAAGTCGAGGCGGTGGTTGCGGATCGAAGTTGGGACGTAGGGGGAAGCATCGACGACCCCGTTTCCGAAACCGACGTCGTCGACGCATACATCGGGCACGCTCGACTGGCGCTTCCCAACCCGGAACGCCTTGGGCGATTGAAGATCGCCATCGACTGCGCCAATGGCGCGACAACAACGGTGGCACCGCGGCTGTTCCGCGAGCTCGGCTACGACGTCGAGGTCATCGGCGCATCCCCCGACGGCCGCAACATCAACCTGAACTGCGGTTCGACGCATCCTCAACTGTTGGCCGACACCGTTCGTCAGAAAGGATGCCGGATCGGCATCGCGTTCGACGGCGACGGCGACCGCGCGATCTTCGTCGACGCCACCGGGAAGGTCGTGGATGGTGACGCGGTGCTGCTGATGTGCGGCAAGCAGATGAAGGCGCAGGGGCGGCTCGCCGGCAATGCGGTGGTCGCGACCGTGATGAGCAACATCGGGCTCGAGATCGCGCTGCGCGACAACCGCATCGAATTGGTGAGAACCGCCGTCGGCGACAAGTACGTGATGGAAGAGATGTTGAAGGGCGGGTTGGCGCTGGGCGGCGAACAATCCGGCCACATCATCTTCTCTGAGCACTTGTTCACCGGAGACGGGATCGCCACGGGCCTCAATGTGCTTCGCGTGATGGCCGACACGGGCCGCGACCTGGCCGCCCTGGGAGCTGACCTCGTGACGTATCCGCAGGTGCTGGTCAACGTGAGAGTCCGCGAGCGAAAGGACCTTTCGTCTGTGCCCGCCGTGGCGGATGTTATGAAACGCGTCGAAGGGCGGCTCGCCGGCAACGGCCGCCTGTTGGTGCGTTACTCGGGCACGGAGCTGCTGCTGCGGATCATGCTCGAAGGGAGAGACCAGCAAGAGATTCAGAGCTGGGCGACCGAGATCGCGGGAGTTGTCAAGGACACGCTCGGCTAGCCGGTGTTCGGTATTCGGTATTCGGTATTCGGTGTTCGGTATTCGGTATTCGGTACTCGGTGTTCGGTACGGAGGGGCGATGTTGGATGACTTCCGCTTTGCGATTCGCCGCCTGCGTCATTCGCCTGGATTCACCAGCGTCGCACTGCTGACACTGACATTGGCGATTGGTGTCAACGTTTCGGTTCTCAGCATCGCCGACGCCGTTCTCTTTCGTCCGCTCCCCTACGAAGATCCTGACCGCGTGTTCGTGCTGCAGATGCTGGACCGCCAGTCACGGGAGCGGTACACCGGAATTTCCGCACAGATTCTGCAGGCTATCGACGACCAGCACGCGACGCTTAGCAGGCTCGGATTAGTGCAGGCGAGGCCGTCCATCGTGGTGGATGGGCGCGACGGCGCCGAGCTGGTTCGGGTCGCCGGCGTATCCGCGAACTACTTCACCCTGCTCGGCGTTCGCGCCGCTTTGGGCCGCGTCCTCGACGCTCGCGACGCGGCTTCTGCCAG
>DATCXH010001249.1:0-5011 GCA_036565925.1 Vicinamibacterales bacterium | reverse complement strand
CACTCCGATGAGCGATGCCGCGAAGATGATCGAGCGGATACGGAGACCGAGCTACGGCACACTCGAGATCGAAATCACGATCGACGATCCGAAAGTGTTCACACGTCCGTTCACGGTCAGAATGGACCAGAGCATCGAGCTTGATACGGATTTGATCGACGAGTTCTGTCTGGAGAACGAGAAGTCGTACGAGCGCATGCAGAGATCTCGGGGCAAGTAATTCACTCGCCACGCTTGCCGACGACGCACAGCGGCACCGAGGCACAGCTATTCACATGTCCTCGCCTAAGGCCTCTCATCACCGCGAGTTCGTTCTGCGCGATCCGTGTCGTACCGAACCACACTGGCACGGTGCATGCCGCGATGGTTGCGCCGCGAGCGGCGGACACGACGTCAGACTCCGCTGATCAAACCCGTGCTATCCCCGAAGGAATCCTGCTTCGCGTTGATCTTGTCCAGGATCGTCAGGTGCACATTCGCGAGCGGCGTCGGCTCGCGCAGATCGATGTGCTGATTCCCCTTCAGCGTGCCGTTACCACCTCCGACGAGGATCGTCGGGAGTGGATGGCCGTTGTGGCGATCGCTGTTCGACATGTTCGAGCCGTAGAGGAACATCGAGTGATCGAGCAGCGAGCCATCGCCGTCGGGCGTCGACGCCAGCTTCTTCACAAACGCGGCAAAGCGTTCGACGTGCCACGTCTGAATTTTCACGAGCTTTTCGATGCGGCTCAGATCGTTGGCGTGATGTGACACTGGATGGAACGAATCGGAGACGCCGATGTGGTTGTACGTCCGGTTGGTGCCTTCGGCGACCATGATGTACGAAGCGACGCGCGTCAGGTCGGCCTGATAGGCCAGCGCGATCAGATCGAACAGCAGATCGACCTGCGAGCCGAATTGGTTCAACTCGCCAATCGGTGCCTCGGGCACATTGATCCCTGAGAGATCGCGGCTCGACGCCAGTTGCACTCGACGCTCGATCTCGCGTACGGTCTCGACGTAGTTGTCCAGAATCGCCCGATCGCCGGCGCCGAGATCGCGCCGCATCGCGTTGATGCGATCGCGGACGCGATCGAGCAAACTCCGCGTCTGATCCGAGATCGCCGTGCGTTCCTGCGGCGTGTCACCCTCACCAAACAGCTGAATGAACACCTTGCGCGGGTTGTGCTCCATGGGGAGCGGAGAATGCGCATCACGGAACGACAGCGTGGTGTTGTAGAAGCACGCCGAGCCGCTGCACGCGGCGGCCTGTTGCGTGGTTTCAGCGGCGACTTCGAGCGACGGCAGCGTGGTGTTCTGCCCGATCTGCTTGGCGACGATCTGATCAAGCGTCGTCGACATGCTTGCGCCGCGCGACCCGCGATCCGGCTTCGTGCCGCTCAACCAGGTCGCCGGCGCCAGGCTATGAACGCCGCCGACCATCGCGTTGTTCTGCAGATTGCCAAACGACGTGACGTACTTCTTG
The DNA here is from genome assembly GCA_036565925.1 of Vicinamibacterales bacterium. Classification (GTDB taxonomy): domain Bacteria; phylum Acidobacteriota; class Vicinamibacteria; order Vicinamibacterales; family UBA2999; genus Gp6-AA40. The sequence goes on along the minus strand of DATCXH010001249.1, from coordinate 3,546 downwards.
TGCGGCTCGAGCGAGGCGAGGATCGGGCTCAGCGTGAAGTCCGCGCCGGCGCCGGACGGCGTCCACCGATCCATCTGTGGACCGTGCACCGTGTTGCCCATGATCGCGCCGTGCGGGATATAGAAGAACCCCATGCGCATCTTCGGCACGGCCGCTGTCTGCGCAAGTGCGGTCGCCGCGGGAATCATCGCTTCGAGGAGCGGCAGCGCCAACGTCACGCCGGCACCCTTGATCACGGTTCGGCGGGAGAGATGCTTTCGTGTCAGGAACATGACTCAGTCCTTATGAACGACACCTGTCATTGCACCGCCTGCATACGGAACGCATCACTCGCGACGATCCCTGAAACAATCGCCGACAACCGGTAGTCCTGGGACGCAGCACGACGGACGACGGCACGGACCTGCGGCATGTCGAAGTATTCGAGCTCACGGCCGACGGCGTACATCATCAGCTTTTCGGTGAACGCGCGGACAAAAAGATCGCGCCCACCAAAGAGCGCCTCGCGCAGCTCGGCCGGCCCATCGACAGGACGTCCGTTCGGCAGCACCGTCTTGGCATCGATCGCCGCATTCGCGTCGCCGTCTCGATCGCGCCATCGACCGATCGCGTCGTAGTTCTCCATCGCCAGGCCGATCGGATCGATCACGCCGTGGCACTGGTTGCAACCGGGTTTGGAGCGATGACTCTCGAGCCGCGCGCGCAGTGTCTTCGGAGGCGCGCCTTTCGGCTGCGACAAGTCGGTATCGACATCCGGCGGAGGCGGCGTCGGCGGCGTGCCCATCAGCTTGTCCAGAATCCACGCGCCACGCAGCACCGGCGACGTGCGATCGCCGTACGACGTCTTGAGCAGCACGGCGCCCTTACCGAGCAGACCAAAGCGTTGCGGGTTGTCCAGCGTCACGCGACGGAACTGCGGGCCGAGCACCGAGGAGATGCCGTAATGCTTTGCCAGGCGCTCGTTGAGGAACGTGTGATCGGCGGTGAGCAGATCGCCGACGTTGCGGTCCTCGAGCAGCACACTGCCGACGAACGATTCGACCTCGGTGGACAGGTCCTTGCGCAATTGATCGTTGAAGGTCGGAAACAGGTTCGGATCCGGCTCCACTTCGCGCAGATTGTCGAGATCCATCGACTTGAGCGCGAAGTTGCGGATCAGGCTCGAGGCACGCCGATCCTTCAACATCCGCAGCGCCTCGGCCTGAAGCACGTCGGGCGCATGCAGCCTGCCCGCTGCGGCAATCTTCAGCAGCTGATCGTCGGGACCCTGACTCCACAGGAAGAACGACAATCGCGATGCCAGCTCCAGATCGCTGAGCGGAAATGCATCTTTCGCGCTCGCCGGTATCTTGATGGCGCGGAACAGGAACTCCGGACTGACCAGGATCGCAGCAACCATCTGCTCGACACCCGAATCAAATCCCGGCGCACGTCCGCGATCGAAATAGGGCATCAGCGAATCGATGTCGGCGGCGGTAACGGGACGCCGGAACGCCTCGCGCGCGAGGTTCCCGGCGATGCGCCGCGCGCAGGCCTTATCCTGTGTCCGACACACGAAGATCTTTCGCCGGCTCGGTGTCTCCGACATCCCGGGCGAATTGAACGGTCCCTCGACGCGCACGCCGCCAATCACGCGTGGGGCCCGATCGCCGCGGCTGAACTCGTCACCGGGCAGGAAGCCGACGAATTCATCCGATTCGATGCGCGCCCGCTCGATGAAGGTGACGCCGACGTCGTAGGTCCCCGCCTTCACCTGCACGGGAATGTTGGTGAAGCGCTTCATGATCGCGGCGCGTGCCGGTGCGCCGCCTTGATCGATCAGCTTCAGATCCTCGGGTGTGCCCAGCGACTCGCGAAACACCTCGTGACCATCGACAAGGAGGATGACGGTGTGACGGGTTTCGACGGCGCGTGTGTAGAGATCGATCCCGAGGTCGCCGATGCTGACGCGATACTCGCCGTCGGCCGGAAATGTGTGGCGGAATTTCATTCCGCCGCGGGTGCCGAGTGGCAGACCATCGACGTGCCCCGGTTGATCTGCAGTCAGTGGCTGCGGATAGTACGCACTCGTCAGCTTGGGTTTGGCTTCGCCCACCGCCATCTTCGCCGCCACACGCGACGCGGCCACGTATTGATCGAGGAATGCGGGCGAGATGCTCAGTGCAGCGGCGATGTTGTCGAAGCCGTGGACCTCGATCTCGGCGGGCAGGAGCGATTCGGCGTCGAGCTCGATGCCAAGCAGGTGGTTCACCGCGGTGCCATACTCGGTGCGCGTCAACCGCTGAATCCCTACGTGACCGGCGACGGGTCTCACCCTGGAGCCGCCCGTAGGGGGCCCGTCCAGCTCCGCCTCCATCCACGCGACGAACGCGTCGATCTCTTTCTGATCCGGCTGTCGGCTGCCGGGCGGCGGCATTTGGCGTCCGCGCAGCTTGCGCAGTGCCTTTTCCCACACGTCGGCATGTTCGTCGACCTGATCGAGGCTGAGCGTATCGAGCGTCAGGCCTCCGGCCTTCGCTTTCGAGTTGTGGCAACCGACGCAATAGGTATCGACGGTCTTCCGGGCTGCTGGCGCTCCAGTTTGTCCGCCCTGCGCCAGAACGGCCGTTGTGACCGCGGCCGCGATGGCGACACCGGTCCTAAGCGCCAATTTCACGAACGAGATGATACGCCTGTGGCGGCCGGGGTCAGGCCCGGGCCAGACCAGGGTCAGGTCTGGGCCATGCCTCGGCCATGCCTAGGCCAGCCCCCGGTCGAGACCGGGGTCAGGTCTGGGCCAGGCCCAGGCCAGCCCCGCCCTCCGGAAAGCCCCCTCCGGAAATGACTGAAGGCCGCCGGCACGGCCGCAACGTCGATTCTTTTAGGGTGGTGTCGGGTTTGCACCCCGAAGGACTGCGGACAGGTCCAAATACATGACGGAAACCATGCATCAGACGGCTCCGCCGCGCGCAAAAGCCGGCCGTCCTCGCGGACGCCGCAGCTCACTCATCGATTGGCGGGACCCAGACAGGAATAATGACGTGTTGGATTGGCGACAACGGGCGCACGAGTTTGGACTCGTCCCAGTAGACACATGGAACGACGAAGCGGAACCACGTGCAGCGGGAGTGATCGAGGGACCTGAGCGGCTGCTGCACGATGAGGAACCCGAGGCTTTCGAAGATCAGCACATTGACGAGGCCGAGCGAGAAGAGCTCAGCTCTGACGAACTGGAAGAAGCGCCGCAAGCCGGCGTTCCCGAGGTCGAGATCGATCTCGTTCGCACGTATCTCACCAGCATCGCGCGACGCAAGCTCCTGACGGCACGCGAAGAACAGGAAATCGGTCGGCGCATCGAGGTGACGCGGGGCGAGCTCCTCGCCGCGATCGCGACCATTCCCACCGCGCTGCAGACGCTCGTCGCGCTCGCGGAAGCGGTGAAGCGAGGCGCGGCACCGGCGGCGGAACTGATTCTGCTGCCCGATGGCGGCGAGCTCGCGCCGGACAAAGTCGAGCCCGTGCTCAAAGCGTTCGGCCGTGTCCGCCGTCAGCAGCGTCGCATCAACG
>DATCXH010001247.1:0-6250 GCA_036565925.1 Vicinamibacterales bacterium | reverse complement strand
CTCGGGTGACCGTCGGACCACCAGATGGTGAAAACCATCCACAGCCCCACGATCCCCGCCAACAAGAAGCCTGCCGTCCCCAACGTGCGCCGAGATTGAATCAGCATCGCACTCGCGATGAGAAGTCCCGCCAGCACGAGTCCCGAGAAGACCCGATTTGCGACCTTCTGTAGTGCCTCGATCGCGAGCACGAACTGCGGGACCTCCACGCGAAATTGAAAGTCGTTCGACGCGAGTCGTGCGGTGATGAGATCGATCCGGTGCGGCATCGCCATCGCGAGCTCGCCCGCCTCGGCGGCGACCTGGAACACCCGCCGCGGGTTCAGATCGCGCTTCGCGCGATCCGCGGCAATCTGCGCGCCGAATTTCCGGATGGTCGGAATGGGGCTGAACGTCGGATCAATCGATCGCGCGACGCCGTCGAGGTTGAACAGGGTCTTCGCCAGCAGCGTGAGCTCGGCGGGCAGTCGCAACCCGCGTTGATATGAGATGTCGATCAGCTCATAGAGGAGTTTGCCGGTTTCGAGCGGGCCGACCTGGAGACCCTGATGCCGGCCAATGGAGGACGCGATCGCGCGTGCGTATGCCTGACGGTCGAAATCCTCGAGCGGATCGCCGACCTCGATGAGTGTTTCGGCGGCATCGTCTCCCCGCCCATCCGCGACGTCGAGGAGCAGGCGAACGATCTGCACGCGCAAGGTCGTCGACAGGCGCGCGGTCATGCCGAAATCGATGAGCGCGAGCTTCACGTCGAAATGTCGGCCGGCCGCCTTCGCTTCGGACGATGTCGTCGGAGAACCTACCGCTTTCCGCGTTCACGAAAAACGCAAACACCAAGCAGTCCGATAACTGCATCTTCACACTACTAGCGGATCTGTTGAGCTTCGCAGTACCATCGCGGCTTGGCAAAGCTAACCGCCGGCCGTTATAATATCATCCGTGATACGCTCGTTCGCCGACGCGGCCACCGAAGACCTATTCAACGGAGTCGACAGCCGGCGGGCTCGGTCCACGTGCCCACGGGAGCTCTGGCCCATCGTGCGACGCAAGCTGACCCAGCTCAACCGCGTTCGCGACCTGAAGGAACTGGCCATTCCGCCGGGGAACCGGCTCGAACGGCTCGCCGGCTCGCGGCACGGGCAACACAGTATTCGAATTAATCAGCAATATCGCGTCTGTTTCCGCTGGGAGGCTGGCTATGCCGACGAAGTCGAAGTCACGGACTACCACTAAGCCGGCGAAGGCGGCGCGGCCGCTCGTTCGGCGTCGCCTGCCAACCGAGGTTCCGCCGGTCCATCCGGGCGAAATGCTCCTTGAGGAGTTTCTGAAGCCGCTGGGCATCTCGCAGTCCGCCTTCGCGATTCGTCTGGGCGTCTCCTTTCCGCGCCTGAACGAGATCGTTCGCGGTAAGCGCGCCGTCACGCCCGATACGGCCCTCCGGCTCGCTCAAGTGACTGGGATGAGCGCCGACTTCTGGTTGGGCCTTCAGTCGGATTGGGATCTCTGGCACGCGCTCCGGTCGGACGACGCCAAGCAGATCGCGAAACTCACCCCCCTGCCGCGAGCGAGCTGACCCTTGTTGCCGGCGTTCTCGATGTCAGACGCATCAAACGCGACAGCCCACGTCCGCGAGGCGATCGACCGCCTGCCGGACGATGCCAGGTCAAAGCCCATATCCGCGAGCTGCTTCATCGCGTGTCCTGACGCGGCCAGTTCAACTGGTCAGCGATCTACCTGGTTCAGTTTTGCCGCCCAACAAGGGCGGCGAAGTTACCCCGCTGGCGCTCATATCGGGATTTCCCCAGGCGCAGTTCCTCGCTCCTCTGCGTCGCCATTCGGCCATACGATTACGACGCGCTTCCCTCGACGCTCGGCGTATCGAAGCGTGTACCATGTGCCGGAGCCCCGGCTCTCTAGCTCGCGACCCGCCGGTGTACCCATCACAAGATCGGCCGCGTCGACGATCGCCCGATTTCGGACTTTGTACCGATTCTGTGGAAGAATCTCGTTCCCCGTACAAAACGCTCGATCACGCCCGTCGATCGGCGGATGGACGATGACGCGCAAGCCAAGCTCTCTGGCGATGGCGTGAAATTCCGCATCGGCCCCGATGGCGTCGCCATGGTGCACCTCCGCTGCTCTCATTTGCGTCAGGATCGCTGTGCAGACCCGACGCTGTTCCCCTGTCATCCCTTGCCGAGTTCCCGTAAATCCCAATCGCATTTCGCGTAATGATCTTTGGCGGCAGGCTCGCTGTACCGTCCGGCCAGCGGCCCGCCCCATAGTCACGAGGTACGGAATGGCTTCCGGCCAGAAATTCGTGTGCAGCGCCTGCTCACACTCGCTCGTCGCGTGGGATACTACCGTGACGAGCGTGGCCGGAAGCACTACGCATACCATCCGGATCCGGACCGAATGCGGTGTACCGGGGTCGAGTCGCCCATGATCTGTCTGGCCTGCGGCACGGAAGCCGTGCACGACTCGGCTGCTCCGATTACCCACTGTCCTCAGTGTCACTCGGAACAGTTGATAGACGTGTGGGCCCTGGATGGGCACCCCTGCCCGTACTGCAGGCAGGGCACCTTCGCGGCGGATCCAAGCTTCTTCATAGTTTCCTCGCGTACGCGTGTCACTGCCCGCGCCTAAATCGCACCTGAGTCGGCGCGGACCCTGCCCCGCTCATGCGCCTTGGGGCACCGCATGCACGCCAAATAAACGATAGGATGCCACCATCGGCCGGTCTACGTCCGGGGCAAGTACCGCGACGTCATCCTGCCGATGACAGTCCTGCGACGCCTCGACGCCGTTGAAGCGCCGGACCAGCTCCTCGAACACGGAATCTGATTACGAAATTCGCAATTCTCGAGGATGTCCTGAACATTCGAAAATCATGGCTTGGCTCATCTTCCTCCCGATCGCTGACCAGATCGAGAGCGGCATTTACCTGCTCTACAATGGCGCCTGCGGTACGGGTGGCATGCTCACCGTCGCCGAGGACACCCTCCAGGAGCTCTCCGCCGCGCACGAAGCGCGCCGGTTAACCGCGGCTCTGCCGCGCGCTCTTATTTGACTCGTTCGCAGCTTCGCTCGGCGTTAGCCGGGACGCAATCGGGCTCGATACCGAACCTGCTTGCGTTGGAGCTCCCGAATGACACATTTCTCACCTGGGTTTTTTCTACGGCCTCACCAGGCTGGTCCAGCTACTCGGTATTTCGGGATGAGAACTCATACAGTGCTCTTTTGCGCGACGCTCGCGATGGCAACTCCTGCGCTCGTTGGTGCACAGGGTGGTCGCTTCGATGAGCGCACCGAGTACGAGGTGATTGATGGCACGGGGATTGGAAACCGGCATGGTCCGCTGCTCGCGATTGTGTTGTGGCGGGGCGCGGCCGGATGGCTCGAGACTACTGGGCGGGAACGGCGCTGGGCGGACAGCGTTTATCGATATACACGACGCGAGGCCGAGGATCGGAATCTCTCGTTCTTTGGTAGCGGCTTTGCGTACGGTCTCCTCAGCGAGGACCGCCGCCAACTCACAGTTGAGGGGAACACCTTCGCTATCGATCGGACCGACTCGGCCTTGGTGGTCATGGTCGCCGTCCCCGACTTCGGTTTGCCGCGAATGGTGACGAGCGCGCGGATTTCCGCCGACGCAGTCCCGGACGACTTTTGGGCAAAGATCTGGCAGTCCGGTGATACGACATTCATTGTACGCCCCCGGTATCCGCGCGACGTTGAGCTGCTCCGGCGGGCACTCGAAACGTCTTCAGCAATTCGCGACTTCCTTCGTTGACCGGCAGTCTAACGGACGCCCAGGCCTCGAACACTCCCTCCTATCCCGACATCGTCTTGGCCCAGGACTGGTCGCCCGCTGAAGTAGCTGCTACCGTCGCCGATTACCTCGCGATGCTCGAGCATGGGCTACGTGGCGAGTCGTACAACAAGCGAGAACACAACCGACGCCTTCAGGCTCTGTTGAGCAGCCGGTCCGCGGGCGCCATCGAGTTCAAGCATCAGAACATCAGCGCCGTCATGATTGAGCTCGGATTCCCGTACATCGATGGCTATAAGCCGCGCGGCAACTATCAGGAGTTGCTTAGGAATGAGGCGCTCGCGCAGTTGGCAAGAAACGACGAGATAGAACGCATCACGGCGGCCGTCGTCGCGGCACCGGCACCAGCCTCTCCCATCTTGCCGCTCACCAGCGATGTGTTTGTCGAGCCACCAGCCCGGGAGATTCCGCGTCGCACCTATGAGCGCCGCGCGACGACGATAGCGCCTCGGCAGATCAACTATTTGGAACAAGAGTCGCGGAACGCGTCGTTGGGCCAGGCTGGAGAAATGTTCGCATTGCAAGCCGAGCATCGCCGGCTCTGGGAGGCTGGTGCGCGGCAACTCGCCGATAGGATCGAACACGTGTCTGTCACGAGGGGTGATGGCCTTGGCTATGACATTGTCTCTTTCGAGACCGATGGACGTGAACGATTCATCGAGGTCAAGACAACGTCGTTTGGCGCAATGACGCCCTTCTTCGCGTCGGCGAAGGAAGTGTCGATTTCTGAGAGTCTGTCCACGTTTCAGCTCTATCGCGTCTTCAAGTTCCGCGACGATCCCAGGATCTTTGCTGTAGGCGGTGCACTCCGGCAGTCGTGTACTCTCGAACCTGTGCAATTCCGGGCTTCTCTTCGATGAGGCCCAACGAAGGCTGCAACTGACGGCCGATCGAATGATTGTGCTGGGCTTCGGCCATCGCTCTTATTTGGCTCGACGGCAGATTGAGCAAGACGTTGGCAGGCAAACGAGCCCCTACCGGATTTAAACCGCACGCGTAACATCCAGCTTATGCCTCCACGCCGTCGCCTCCATCCCGTATCCCGTATTGCCGCAGCAATCGGGGGCGCCGGCGTGTACACTGTTCCGGTCGCGGCCCGTCTGCTTCAGGAAAAACCGGCCACCATTGAGCGTTGGGGGTTTGGGTATCGAAGACGCGGGCGCGAGTATAGCGCCGCGATCGCCACCGAGATCCCACCGATCGGTGATTCGAGGGCAATCACGTTCCTTGAGCTTGTCGAGCTGATGTTTGTGCAGGCACTGCTGACGACAGGTCTCAGTTGGCCAAAGGTCCGCGAAGCGTCTCGGGTTGCCGCCCACCTTCTCAGGGGCGAAAGACATCCATTCGCAACCCGCCGGTGGTTCGCAGACCCAGCAGCCTTGTACCTCAGCCTGGGCCAGGAACATGACGAAGACCTTCTGGTCGAGGTAGCCGGTCACGCTCAGGTGGCGATGGAACCAGTTCTTCATCCCTACCTGAAGCAGTTGGATTTCGACGCGCGCGGGGTCGCCCGTCGCTGGTTTCCAATGGGACTGGAGGCACCGGTGGTTCTCGATCCGCGACGATCCTTCGGTATGCCCATCACGGTGAATGGCGGCGTCCCCACTGAAGCACTCGCTCGCCTTCATGCCGCCGGTGACTCCATAGAAACGATCGCTGCCTGGTATCGAATAGATGAAGCGGAGGTTGATGCAGCCATTCGGTATGAAGAGGCGCTGACCTTTGCGGCGTGAACTTTCTCTTCGATAACAACCTTCCAGCGCCTCTCGCTGATGCGCTCCGGCTACTCAATAAGCCGGTGGTTCACGTGCGAGGAATCTCGGAACTTGGGGCGGCGGCGCCTGATGACTTGATCCTGGATTATGCCGCGGCGTGGGACTACACGGTCGTGACACGCGACCGCGCGATGCGAAAGTCGCCGCACTTCCAAGCGTTGTTGCGTGCGCGGAAGTTAGGAGTGGTTTTCGTCAGTACGGGGAACGCGCGCCAACTCAACGCTTGGCAGATCGCACAGCTGATCGTTCGCGCATGGGATGATATCGAGCAGTTCACATCGACGCATCCTCGCCCATTCCTGGCGCTTGTTCAAGGCAATGCGCGCGTTAGTAAGCTATAACACCTGGCCTCCACTCGGATCGAGAGTTGCGCCGACTGAAGCCCTCCGCCGCTTGACCGATAGCCTTCTTGTTGTCGGCATTCCCGATGTCAGACGTATCAGAACGAAACTCCGACGCGCACCTACCTGCTTGACCTGTCCGACGTGGACCCGCACGAGCGTGCCGCTGCGCAGAAGGTGCTTCGCAGGATGCATCGGTACGGCGGTTTCTCGCTCGATGCCGATCCTGAGTAAATCGCTGCTCACCGTCGGTGATTCTTGCTCGGGTGACGGTCGGACCACCAGATGGTGAATACCATCCA
>DATCXH010001076.1:0-2915 GCA_036565925.1 Vicinamibacterales bacterium | reverse complement strand
CCACCGCCACGTCCCGCAGGCGGAGCCGGCGGGGCACCCGCAGCGCCGCCGCGCGTCGGACCGCCGCCGCCGATGAACATCAGGAAGTGCACGCCGTTGCCAACCTGCCATCCCGGCGTCTGTGCCTGATACGCCAGCGGCTTGAAGCCGAACAGGTCCAGATACATCTGCACGGTCGTCGGATCGCTTGCCGCAATGGTGAAGTGACTCGTGTCTTTGAGCGCGATGATGCCCTTCTTCGGCGAAGGCTCTGGCTTCGAGCACATGGTCCCGAGCGCGCCGCTGCCTCCGCAGTAATTCACGTCGTGCAACTGAAAAACGACGCCACTGGGATCGGCAGCGAAGAGATCGCGGGTGCTCCCGTCGGGCGATCCGCCTTCGTTGGCGCGCCGCGCACGAATGAGCGCCTGCTTCGGTCCCGGCTTCTGTGCGTCTGCAGGCGCCGTCGTGAATCCGTTCGCGGTCAGCGTTTGCATCGCACGATCGATCGAGAAGCCCTGCACGCCGAAGCCGAGCGCGCTGATGCTTGGTTTCTCGCCTGCGGCGGCCTGACGCAGCGCAATGAACCGCGGGCCGTCGCCAATGCGCAGCAGCACGGTCGATCCCTGCCGCGCTTGGACCGGCATGCCGAACAGTCCCTGATAGAAATCCAGCGATCGCGCAACGTCGGAGACGGTCAGCGTGATCTGGCTCAAGCCGTTGACGCGGAACTTGGCCGGCGCCTGGGCCAGCACGCTCGGTGCGAGGGCCAATGCAGGCAGCGCGGCAATGAACTGGCGGCGATCAATCGATGAAGACATGCAGGGATTCTAGCGGCACTTCACGAACACGAGGGTCAAAAACTCAGCCAATTCCACGTTTCGATGCACATTGACACGTACGGGAAACCGCTGCAGAGACGATCGTTCCACGCGGATCCGTTCGTGTATTGACGGGAACGAACAGCACGGTGCCTTCCCGTCGCGACAGGACATTGCTGGCGACGAGCGCGCGCATCATCCACACTGCCAGGCGGACGCTCGGACACTCGATGCCTACCCAGCCCGGGTAATGCTGCGGGGAAGGCTGGAGTCCTGTCGCGCGCTGAATCTGTTCGGCGAGACGCGTTGCGAGTTGACGGCTCTTTGCCGATTCAGCGCTCGTCAGGTCCGGCTCGATCAGCGGCGACTCCGCCGCCATCGCGTTGAACAGATCGCCGATCGCGCGCTGCTGATCCTCAGGAATGTGCCCGAGCCAGTAGTGACATGTCTTGGCGATCACGGTGATGACGTTCTTGATTTCCTTCTCGAGCCGGAAGTGCGGGGAGACTGGCAACTCGAGAATCGCACCGCGACGACGGACGGCGACGTTCTCCATCGCGATCGCGCGGACGAGCCAGCCGGCCATCGCATCGCCGTGACACGTCACACAGATCCAGCCAGGATCCGGTGCGACATATGCGCGAAGTCCAGTGACCATCCGGATGCCGCGGCAGATCTCTTCGGCGACCTCGTCGTAGCGTTCAAATGCGGCGTCGATGTCAGCTTGCTGACCGGGTTCGAGCAGGTGGCCTTTGTGCGGCGGTCCGCCTGCCATTGCCAGATCGCAGAAGCTTCCCCAGATCTGATCCCATGCGACCTGGCCATCGGCGTCGTACTTCAGGCCCGCCGATCGCATCGGCTTCGGCTCGATCTGTTCGTAGGTCTCCTGGTACTCGGCGGGCAGCAGCGTCTTGAGCCGGCTGTCCAGCACCTCGTCCACACTGGTCATCGCACTGCCCACGTCAATGCCATCGTCGCCCAATTCGTGGCGGCAGCGGAGATGAACTGATCTTTCCCGTGTGGGAATCCGCTGTCGAAGTACGGCTGGATCGGAATCGCGCGGCTCCGCACGTACCACGAACCGTCCTCGAGCTGCGTGTTGAGCAGAAATCGTACGCCGCGCTGATACACCCGATCGCTGGGTCGTATCGCGCCGCTCTCCGCAAGCGCAGTCAACGCTTGACCGGTTGCGTAGGCGTCGCTCGACAGCGTGGGAATCTGACTCCAGCCGCCGTCGGGGTGCTGCTGTGCGATGAGTGCGTTCACCGCGGTGCGCACCGCCGTGCGATTCGCCGCGGCCCAGCCAAGGCCGAGCACGAGGTAGACGTGATCTTCGTTGGTCTTCGGCTTTGCCCGCGACAACCATGCGGCGCCGCGCTGCACCGCGCGCATGTACTCGGCCTTCAACGGCGCCGGCGCGAATGACTGCAGGGATCGCAGGGACAGCGCTGTCATGGCGATATCGCTTGATTCAATTGGCGGGCGGTGCGTCGCAACATGCCAGCTGCCGTCCGCGAATTGACGCCGCTTCACATACCGCGCGAGCGCATCGGTCGCGGCGTCGGGTGGATACGCCGCGGCGGAAAGACCGGCGAGGATGTAGGCGGTCGTATCGATGCGTCCGGGGATTGGGATGTCCTGCAGCTCGCGATCGCGCCAGCTTTCGAGGTACGCGCGCGTCCTGTTCATCTGCTCGCGAATCGCCGCCTCGTCCACCCGCAATCCCACGCGGGTGACGGCTGCGGCCGTCATCGAGAACAAGCTGTTGTTGTGGCATGACACGCATCCGGCGGTCTTGAGGAAGATCGTGTCGGCGTGCTGCAAAAGAGGCAGGCTCGCCCTGATTGCATCAAGCGCCGAACGCGATTGAGCGGGCCACTTCAACGACGGCATGGACATCGCGACTTCTGTGGCGCCGGCCTTGCGCAGTGCCGCTGCCACGGGCGTGTCGCCATGCTGGAGCGCGAGAGCCAGGGCCTGCTCGTCACGAACACCCCGATCGAGAAGCGCGGTGATGCCCTCGAGCGGCAATGCCTCGGACGCAGCACCGATACGTAAGGCGTTACTCGAGGGCTCGGCGCCGCGCTCGAGCAGCATGCGCATTCCCGCGGAGTC
>DATCXH010000441.1:0-2378 GCA_036565925.1 Vicinamibacterales bacterium | reverse complement strand
GCCGACGAACCAGAGCGACCGTGGCCTATTCGATCGACTTCAGCGACATCTGGCCGCGGCTACCCTACCTGCTCGGGGGCGCGTGGCTTTCGCTGCAGATCGCGTTCCTCGCATTCTGCGGCGGCATGGTCATCGGCCTGTTCGGCGCGATGGCGCAAGCGTTCGGCGGGCCGTGGGTGCGGCGTCCGGTCGACGCCTACGTCAGCCTGTTCACCAACACCCCCCAGCTCGTTCAGATCTACTTCATCTTCTTTGCGCTGCCCGACTGGGGCGTGCTGCTGTCGCCTTATCACGCGGTGCTGATCGGCATGACGCTCAATGCCGGCGCTTACCTGACGCAAATACAGCGAACGGGCTTCGAGTCCGTACATCGTCCGGAGATCGAGGCCGCCGAAACGCTCGGCTTCAGCAAGCTGCAATCGGTTCGCCATGTGATCCTGCCGCATATCATGCGCACGCTTTTTCCGCCGTTGTCGAACCTCTACATCCTGATGACACTCGGGACGTCGATGGCGGCGGTATTCGGCGTGGAGGAGCTGACCGGTCGCGCGTTCAACGTGAACAGCGAGACGTTCCGTTCGATCGAAGTGTTTTCGCTGACGGCGGTCGTCTACATTCTCATAACCTTCGTGGCGACATTCCTCCTCGCGGGTGCAGGCCGGAAGCTGTTCCGTGCCCGCATGAACGTGTTCTGATTGCGCCATGCTGCAACAACTTCTCGACGCGGCGCCACGCTTCTTCAGCTACTACAACATCCTCTTCCTGCTGCAGGCGCTCGTCGCGACGTTTTTACTGTCGCTGGTGGGATGCGTGCTGGGGTTTCTGCTCGGGTTTGCCCTTGCGGTGACGCGTCGGACGACCGGTTGGCGAATGGCGCCGCTGCGTGCCCTCGTCGTCACCTACACCGAAGCGTTCCGGCGAATTCCCTTCCTCGTCACGCTGATGCTGGTCTTCTTTGCGTTCCAGGCGGCCCGGCTGGACACCTCGGTGTTCGTCGTTGCGCTTTGCAGCGTCTGCCTGATCGCAACGGCGTTCATCGCGGAGATCGTCCGCAGCGGCCTCGACTCGGTGCATCGCAATCAGTGGGATGCGGCCACGGCGATGAACCTCTCGTACCTTCAGACGCTGCGCCACGTCGTTGTCCCGCAGGCATGGAAGGTGATGCTGCCGCCCGCGTTCAGCTTCTTCGTCCTGTTCATCAAGGACACCGCGCTCGCGAGCCAGATTGGCGTCATCGAACTGACTTTTGCCGGCAAGGTCATGGCCAACAAGGGCTTCCCGGCCGCGCTGACATTCGGAACGGTCCTGGTGCTGTACTTCGCATTGTCCTGGCCGCTCGCGCGCTTCGGACGCTGGATGGAGGCAAGGCTTGCCCCAGCTCGAACTCGTTGACCTGCGTGCGAGCTACGGCGACGTGCCGGTGCTCGATCGCATCAGCTTCTCCGTCGAGAAGGGCGAGATCATCAGCCTGATCGGCCCGTCGGGCTCCGGCAAGAGCACGCTGCTGCGCGTGCTGGTCGGCCTGTTGCCGCCCTCCGGAGGCACGGTGCGCGTCGACGGCGAGGCGATCGACTATCGGAACAAGGTCGACGTGCGCAAGCTGCGCTCGCGGCTGGCGATCGTGTTCCAGCAGTACAACCTCTTCCAGAACATGGACGTGCTCCGCAACGTCACGATTGCGCCGGTGAAAATCAAGGGACAGCCGCGGGCGGACGCCGAAGCGTATGCAAAGCAGCTTCTCGACCGTGTCGGTCTCGGTCACAAGCTGCACGCCTTTCCCGACGAACTGTCCGGCGGACAACAGCAGCGCGTCGCGATCGCCCGCGCGCTGGCGCTGCGGCCGGAGATCGTTCTGCTCGACGAGGTCACGTCGGCGCTCGACCCCGAGCTGGTCAACGAGGTGCTCGACGTCGTGCGGCTTCTTGCGGCCGACGGGATGACGATGTTCTTCGTATCGCACGAAATGGCGTTCGTGCGCGAAGTGTCGTCGAAGGTTCTGTTCATGGCGGACGGTCATCTCATCGAGTCGGGCACGCCGGCCCGGATCTTCGACTCGCCGCAGCAGCCGCGGACCCGCGAATTCGTGAGCAAGATCCTTCGCCATTGACCGCCGTGCGATGACTGCAGACGAGCCGATGATGTCCTCTCCACCGCCCCTGCCGCAACGCCCTGGCGCGCACTTGCTCGTCGGCGCCGTCGATGGTCACGTCCATGCGTGCCCCCATCGCAATGCGCGCAGCCTCGATGTGTTCGACGCAGTCGAGCAGGCTGCTGCGGCCGGCATGCGTGCGATCGGCCTCATGGACAACTTCTGTTCGAGCGTGGGTTATGCGGCGCTCGCTCGGAGACGCCTCGGACATCTGGGCGTCGAGGTGTTC
>DATCXH010001234.1:0-2003 GCA_036565925.1 Vicinamibacterales bacterium | reverse complement strand
TGCCGTGCACACCGAGTCGGTCGGGATCCGCGATGCCCATCTCGACCAGCCTGTTGGCTGCCGTCGTCACCCCCTTGACCCACGCTTCGCCGGGATGGCCGATCACGAGGTTCACGGACGGGTGGAAGACCGCATAGCCATGGTTGGCGAGAAACGCCGCGCGGCCGTTGAAGCCGTTGTCGAAGAACGTCTCGTAGATCTCGAAGATCGTCGGATACTTCTTGCCTTTCTCATAGCCGATCGGGTAACGCAGCACGCCGTAGAGTTGCTTGCCGTCCACGTCGCGGTACGACACGAGTTCCGATGTCGGCAACGCCTTCGACGCAAGCCACGGATTGGCATCGGTCAGTCTTTTCGGCGACGCGAACGACGGATCCGCAATGTAGAGATCCGCCGGACGGTCGCCGTCCGAGATCGTTCCAATAAATGCCGTGCCGTCGCGCGTCAGGCGCACGCCGCCATACAAGCGGCTGTCGCGTGCGACCGGTGTGATGGAACCATTTGCGGCATCGATGCGGACGAGCCCACGTTCCCACTTGTCGCGCGCGGCCCATGTGGCGTAGATGGCCGAGCCGTCGAGCGTCCAATCCAAGGCCGACATGCGCGGATTCTTGTCGTCATCTTCCTGCATCGGCACGATCAGCTTGCGCGATGCGTCGTCGACGCTCAGCACGTACCAGCCCTTGCGGCTCGTCATCAGCAGCTTCGACCCATCGCGGCTGAACGACACCGGGGTGAACGATTCTTCCGCTTCCTTCTTCTCGTCTGCGGCTGGCTTCTCGGTTGTCTCTTTCGCCGCAGCCGGATCTGCCTTCGGTTTCGGCGTCAGGCTGCGCGCCGCCGACCCGTCCACACTCTGAATGAATACCTCGCCGCGCTTCGCATAGGCGAACCAGCGACCGTCATCCGACCAGCGCAGCGTGAGTCCCTTCAGGTCTTTCGCCGGCATCAGCACTTTGCTCTCGCCCGACTTCATGTCGACGTACTTCAGGTTGTTGTCGGTGCCGCCGATCGTGTCGTAGTCCGTTTTTGCTGTGACGTCTTCCATGACCGTCATGAACGAGCCGTCGCGCGCCACCTGATAGCTGCTGATGCGCCCTTGCGGAACGACCGCGCGGACGGCGCCCGTTTTCGGATCGAGCGACGCGATCGAGCGGGAGCGCGAGCTGCGATTCAACAGGTCCCACTCCAGGAAGGGATCGCTCGACTTGTGAACGACCACCGGGCCATCCGTCAGCGTCTGGAACGTCTTGCGCGCTTCTCGATCGAGCTCGGCGTTGCGCAACGCGACGACCAATGACGTGCCATCGGGCGACCAGGCAAGTGTCGAATTGACCGCGATCGGTTGCGCCGGTTTCACGTCGCTCAATACCTTTTTGTCCGCATCCCAGAGGTGCAGAGTCGTGGTGGGAAAGCCCTCGGCCGTCGCCGCGTCTTTCGCCAGAAGGATCGCCAAGCGCTTGCCGTCGCGCGACCAGGCCACGTCGCGCACGTTCACGAGATCCTTGAACGGCCGCTCTTTCGCGCCGGTCTGTGTCTCGATGATCTCGAGCATCACCCGGCTCGGCGCCAAATAGGTGGGATCCCCATACCGCCGATGGTTCACCGTCTCGTTGTCGATCGGACGCCGGATGCTGATGGCAATGCGAGCCCCATCCTCGGTCGTGTCGAGCACGCTCACCGAGGCGACTTTCAACATATCGTCGGCCGTGAACGGCGTGGGCTGCTGGGCGAGCGCGATCGTTGGCGCGACGCTCAGCGCGGTTGCGAGAGCGGTACGGCAGAGTGTGTTGCGCATGGTGCTGGAATCCTAGCATTGCTCGCTATTCTCGCTGTTCGCTCTTCGCTGGTTGCTGTTCGCTCTTACCATTCGCGATTCGCCGGCTTAGACCCGGGGCTGGGACTGGGGGCTGGGGGCTGGCGACTGGCGGGCCGGCCTGGCGACTGGGGGTCTGGGGGCTGGCGACTGGGCTGGGGGAGTCGGGGCAGGGGCTGGAGGAGTC
>DATCXH010001232.1:0-2645 GCA_036565925.1 Vicinamibacterales bacterium | reverse complement strand
GCGGCGTGCAGCAGGTTGTATCGATGCGCGATCTGGTTGATGAAGTCGTCCGAATAGAGGACGGCCGGGTCGTCCGCGTCGTCGGCGGGGCCGCCTTTCCCGGATCGCAGGTAATGCACGTCTGCCCACGCCAAGTCGCGGCGCTGAAACACGCTCGCGAGCGCGGCGAGCGTCGCCGGCCGCGGCATCTCAGTGGTGTTCGTCCGGATGTTCGAGATCGCCTGCTCGGACAGATTGACCTTCTCTTCCTTCGCGAGCGCCGCGCTGAGCTGCGCGCCGTCGAGGCCCGCACGCTCCATCAGATCGTTGAGGCGCCATCCGACGCTATCGCGCGCGACGCCCCCGCTGTCGGCCTTCGGTGGTCGGGCCACGTGCTCCAAGTCCCCTAGGGTGAAAAACGTGTTTCATAGGTTGGACCTGAAACTCCCTCTTGCGTGTTATTCAGGTTGCGCCTATAATTGTGCTACACTTGTGACGGACACACTAATGCCGACCAGAAAAACCCGCAAGGAACGTTTTAAGACAGCGCTCCTCCGGGCTGGGATCAGCCAAGAGAAATGGCGCAGCACCTACCACAAGGTCAGCCGCAAACACCTGATCGAAGCGCTGGCCGAGCGGCGGGTGATGGGCGCGGAGTTGAAGGCGAAGATCGACCGCTTCATCAAGGACCACGCAGCCTAGCCCTCTCACCTGAGATCGACCCCAATGCTCGAAGCCTTCTGCTGGATCGCAGGACTCTGGATCGCCGCGTCCGTGCTGAGCTGGTGTATGGCGTCTGGCCGGGCGGACGAGATCGCAGAGCAGAACTACGCGAAGCGCCGCGCGCTCTTGCTCGCCAACAAGCAGTAGGTAGGAAAAAGAAACGGGGCGGGAACCCTGGAGAGAGTTGACCGCCCGCGTTTCAAAACCTTCAACTGAGGAACAAGATAATGGTATCAGTTCCGATCACACAACAGGCTGCCACAAATATCGGGCCTCGCGATCATGTCGTCTCGCACGGCGTCGCGATGAAAGAGGCCGAAATCGAGTGCCCTGAGTGTCACGGACAGTGCGGCAAATATCCGTCGACCGCGAAGCATCCCGACGAGTTCGATGTGTGCGGCACCTGCAACGGCAACGGGCGCGTCGTGGTCTGCTCGCACTGTGACGATGACGTGGCGTTCGAGGACGCCGTCGTGGATCAGGGTCATGTCTACTGCCCGCGCTGCGGGAAGATGGCGGCTGACGGCCCCACCGATGACCAGATCGCCGCGATGGAGGCGCACTAACGATGCTCTCCCGACTCGATCTCCAACTGACCGCGCGGTTGAGTGAAATTCTTCGCTGCCCGAGCTGCGGCCTCAAGGCAAGCGTAGCGAACACCGCGGGCTATCGCGAAGCGTTCAAAGGCGAAGTCGTCTCCATCGAAACGCACTGCTCATGCAATCCGAGCGGCCCGGCGTACCGGCTTCGCGCGACGAGCGCGCCCGTACAGCCGATGTCAGACACCGAAGTCCGCGCCGAAAACGCACGGCGAGCAGCAGCACGACGCCGTGAAGATGAGCGGTTCCGCCGCGGCTTCATGGACTACATCTGCGCCGTGAATGCGCGCGTGATCCACTTCCACCATGTGCGGGGCGAGGCTGTGCCGTCGCCTCTGCTCACGCCCGCCGAGCAAGAGGCGATGTCGGACGCCTTCGATCACGATGTGCAGCCCACCGATTTCGTGGTCGCGCTGGAAGTGGCGCGCGATGACGCCCGCAAGGCGTCGGAGCTGGTGTCATGAGCGTCGACGGAACGACGTACACGGCGTGCGGCGAATGCGGGCGACTCGCCCACGATGTTGAGGGGTGTGCCGAGTGCGAGCGGGTTGATCACACCGCGCGCTATTGCGAATCGCATCGGCATCGCTGCGTTGTCTGCGGTCAGACGATCTGTGAACCGCATCGAACGGAACACGCTGCGGCATGTGTGAGTGATCTCGCGTCACCATTCGCCACCCTTGGCCTTGCGAGGGTCGCATGACCGCCGTTGCGACTACACAGAAGAAGCATCCCGTCGTGGCGCTCATGGAGTCAGACGACGCACGTGCCGCCGTCACGGCCATGTTACCTGAAGGCCAGACCTACGATCGCGTCATGCGAGAGTTCTATCTCGCGGCGGCCGATAACCCGGAGATCCTGAAGTGTGAACCCGCATCGATCGTGCGTGCCGTCTCGCGTGCGGTGTCGTGGGATCTCGTCATCGGGACGACGGCGTTCCTCGTGCCGCGCAAGGGCAAGCTGTGCGCGCAGCAGGGCTACCGCGGAAAGATCGAACTCATCGTCCGCAACCGCGCGGCGCGCCTCGTGGACGCCCAGCCGGTCTATGAGAAAGAGCACTTCCGCGTTCGGCAGGGCACGAGCCCGTCGATCGAGCATGACCGAATCATGGACCCGGATGCGCGCGGGCGCCTCGTCGGCGCCTACGCCTACGCGAGACTGAGCGCCTTCGAGGTCAAGATCGTCACGATCTCGGCGAAGGAGGTCGATGCGATTCGCATGAAGTACTCGCACCAGTGGAAGGTCGGAAAGCTCGACGAGATCCCGTGGTACGCCTGTAAGACCGCCATCAACCAGCTCGCCAAGCAGATCCCGACGTCACCTAAGCTCGCGAAGCTTCTCGCG
>DATCXH010001228.1:0-2511 GCA_036565925.1 Vicinamibacterales bacterium | reverse complement strand
GACGATACAGATAGAAATTGTTCAGGCCAGCGTAACCGAGGATGCCATCCCACTCGGCCATGAACGCCTCAGCCGCGATCAACCGCAGCGTCGATTCGAAATCCAGGCGTGCGCCGACGGCATCGCGAAAGGAGTCGGCCGATGCCGTGTTGATCGTGCGGAACAGCTCGCGAATCGGGTCGTACAGATCGAAGGTCGATCGGGTTTGCTGCGTGCGTGGCTCGAAGAGTGGCAAATAGAGATCGAGGTTCTCGCCGAGGAAGGTCGCGAAGTAGGGCGTCAGCCAGTGATACTCGTACAGCGCGCCGCTGTTTTCGTTGAGCCACCGCTGCAGGAACACGGTGTCCACCGGTTCGACGATGACGTAGACGCCGGCGTAGTCGCCGTTCACATACAAGTTGGCGTGAACGTCTCTTGGCGCCGGTATGCCCAGCCGGCGGTAAAGCGCGAACGCCACGCGCTCGCGAATCATCGATGGATCGGTGGTCAGGTTATCGAGGACCAGCGAATGCAGTCCGAGGAACTGTCCGCGCGAGCTGTAATGCGTGAAGTTCACCTCCAGGCCGGGCTTCACGCCACTGCGGCTGCCGAGACCGCGCGACCGGATACCGACATTGCGCACGCGCACACCGTTCCACGAAACGTCGGCCGGATAGAAATCGTTGCTGGTGAAATTCACGCGCAGTGTGTCCCAGTCGCGCGAATGAATCGTGATCTCCAGCGTCTGCATGACGCTTTCGTTGAAGAGATCGTCGGCCGTCTGCGCCTGCGCGGACGTGGCCGCTATGAGCAGGAAGAGGCCGATGAGGAAATGACCAAGCAAAGATCTGAACATTCCTGTGTCCGTTACAGCGAGAACTGGAAGCGCATGACCGCCGTCCAACGCGGCTCGGTGATGATGTCGCGAACGCCGAGCGAGTCCACCAGCGTTTCGCGAAGCAGGTTGCCCTGGACGCGGACCCAGCGATGCACCTGCCAGTTGCCGCCGAAGGTCCAGGTGTTCTTCGCCAACGGCGCAATGTGATCGGCGCGCGGGTTGGTGAACGCCTCGTCCGTCTCGTTCTCACTGCCCAGCGTGAACCGATCGAAACGGACGGCGACGTCCAGTGCCTGGCCACGACGGCCCTGCTCGCCAAAGACGCGGACGATGCCGGTGAGATACGCCCCGCGCTGCACGAGATCGGACAGGTCTCCGCCGGTGATTGCCTGACCGAGTCGCTGATCGGTGAGCTGTAGTAACTCGCCCTTGACCGTCGCGCGACGCCCGCGCCAGAGCCCTTCGGCACCGAGACGCGTCCGTTGCCCGTTCACGTTCATGCGCTCGGTGAACCGATCGTCGTCGAACAGGCGCCCGACGCGGCTGTTGAGGCCTTCGGGCATCGTGTTGCGGACCAGCGCTACGCCGAAGTGCACGTCACGTGTCGGCCCGTCGCGCTTGTCGCGGATGGGGGATACGAGCACACGCCCGGCCAGCGTTGAGCCAAGAGCGCTCCACGAATTGGGGTCGTCTGTCAGATCGAAGCCGTCCGCATGCTGGAACACACCGGCCTCGTATTCGACGATGCGCTTGGCGACGCGGCCATGGACCATGACACCGGTGTCGCGCGAAGGTGAGATCGCGCGGACGGCGGTCGCGCGCTGAATGAAATCGAGCTCGTCGCGGCTGGTGTTGCGCTCGAGGCTGAATGGCAGCTTGAATCGGCCGCCGCGTACCTGAAACGCGCGATTGATGCGCACGTCCGCGTACACATCACGCCACGGCGTATCGTCGTCATCGTCGTCCTGGAAGGCGCGCTCGACCTGAAACTGGACGCGGTTGAACAACTCACCGTTGACGCCGATCCGACGGCTGCCCCATGAGAAGCGGTCTTCGATCGGTTCCTCGCTCTGCCACAGCAGCATGTCGGCCTGCACCCGGACTCTCGGCTCGATGCGCACCGAGTCGCCGAAGCGAATCGAGTCCTCGTCCCAGCGCACGCCCGACTGAGCCTTCTGCTTGTCCACCCCCTGTTGAGCCGATGCCTGGATGGAAAACGCGACCACGAGAGCGAGGGCGCCACAGAGCGACCGAAAGGCGACGTGTGCCGCACGTCGCGACATGCCGATACCAGTAGAAATCGGACGAGTCATTTGGTGAGAAGCCTTAGGTCATATCGGCACGCACGCGCCGACTCATGAACGTACGCCACACACGATATTGCACACTCTGGCTCCTCGTTCTGGTCACGATACTATCGTGCGCCGGTGGAGGAGATCAGTGGCTGAGTGGTCCAACGCCCCCGCCTCCCTCGACGGTGTTGCTGGCCGCAGGTGATGTGGGTGTATGCGGATCCTTGCCCGCGATCGAGACGGGTCTGATGCTTGATTCCTTGGACGGGACAATTCTCGCGGTTGGCGATCTCGCGTATCGTCATGGGACAGCAGAGGAGTTCGCCACGTGCTATGACCCGGTGTGGGGTCGCCACAAATCGCGGACGCGTCCGAGCCCCGGTAATCACGAATACGAATCGC
>DATCXH010001223.1:0-4315 GCA_036565925.1 Vicinamibacterales bacterium | reverse complement strand
CTGGCGTTCGTCGGTGCTAAGACCCTGCGGCGAGTCGGTGCAACGCGACTGACGCTTGTCGGTGCGCGGGCCCTGCGGCCTGTCGGTGCACGACGGCTGGCGTTCGTCGGTGCTAAGACCCTGCGGCGAGTCGGTGCAACGCGACTGACGCTCGTCGGTGCGAAGACCCTGCGGCGTGAGTTCGATGTAGTACTTGTGCAGGGGACGATCGATGCGTGCGATGGCAGTCACACACCCCGACAGTCACACGGTCGAAGCGGTCGAGTTCGACAAGCCGGTACCCGGTCCAACCGACGTTCTCGTTCGGGTCCTGGCATGCGGTGTCTGCCGTACGGATCTTCACGTCGTTGACGGCGAGTTGCCCGACGTCACGATCCCCATCGTGCCGGGTCATGAGATCGTCGGTCGAGTCGAGCAGCGCGGTGCTGACGTGACCGGCTTCGAACCAGGCACACGAGTCGGCATCCCCTGGCTAGGCTGGTCGTGCGGCGAGTGTGAGTTCTGCCAGTCCGGACGCGAGAATCTGTGTCGTCGCGCTCGCTACACCGGCTATCAGATCGACGGCGGCTATGCCGAATACGCTGTTGCCGACGCGCGGTTCGCGTATCCGCTGCCGGACGCCTATGACGATGTCCACGCGGCACCGCTGCTCTGCGCAGGACTGATCGGCTACCGCGCGTATCGGATGGCTGGCGAGGGCTCGCGCCTTGGCATATACGGCTTTGGCGCGGCCGCGCACGTGATCACGCAGGTCGCCGTGCACCAGCACCGGGACGTCTACGCGTTCGTCTCTCCCGGCGACGAGCAGGCGATGCGCTTCGCGAAGGAGGTCGGCGCCACCTGGGCGGGCCCATCAGACGCGCCGCCTCCGGTGCCACTCGACGCGGCGATCATCTTCGCGCCGGTCGGCCGTCTCGTGCCCGAGGCGCTGTCACGGACGATGCCCGGTGGAGTTGTCGTCTGCGCAGGCATACACATGAGCGACATCCCATCGTTTCCATATCGACTCCTGTGGGAGGAGCGCATCCTTCGATCGGTGGCGAACCTCACGCGTCGTGATGCGCAGGAATTTCTTGCGCTGGCCGCCGATATTCCGCTGCGCACGCACATCCAGACGTACCCGCTCGAAGAGGCCAATCGCGCGCTCGACGATCTCCGCGCCGGACGCCTGTCAGGCGCAGCGGTCCTCGTGCCGTGACTGATCGAGCAGCCTCGATGGCTGCAGCCGCCGGCGTGTCAGCCTGAATTGCTGGGACAGCAGCCGTCCGCGTCATCGCATCACGCATGTCATCGTCAGTCAGTCACCACCGGTGTGACCCGGAATCTCCTTGTTCCAAGGTGGACTCGTCAGCACGATCGACTTAATCGCCCACTCACCCTTCGATCGCTCCAGGTCGAAACCCCGTGCGGATTCCAGTCGCGATCCATCGACCGACGATTCGCAGTCAGCCCTCGCACGATCGCCGGTGACGCGGATGGTGCATGCGCCCACATCTCCGCCCGCGACGACCAGATAGCGCCGCACCGCCCGTCGCACGAGGCTGTCATCGTCAGTTCGCGCGACGATAGATGTCGTTCTCGCTTCGGGTGTTCTCTTCGGATGGAGCATTGGCGGATCGAGCCAGTCACGCGCGGGCAGGTGCCAGGCGATAAGCCTCGCCGGCTCGCGAGCGCCAACGCGAACCGCGCGCACAATGAACCGATCCGGTGCTGGGCCAAGTACCCAGAATGGATAACAGGTGATCAGGGTCAGTGTCTCCTTGCTGGTCGGCGTTATCACGCTCACCTCACGCGGCCCCACCACTCGTAGCGAGGTCACCCGATAGTGAAAGCGTCCGGCGCGCGTCTCGAGAAAGATGTCGTCGTTCAATTGGATGTGACGCAGCGGACGGAAGTACGAATCACGATGCCCGGCGATGACGATGTTCCCCGCGTCTCCGGGCAGGGCCGTCCGCTCGATATGGCCAGGGCCGCGCTGCAGCGTCTGCGCATCCGAGCCGTGCAGGACCATCGCCGACAGGTGCACGCGTGGGATTGACAACGCCGCCATCGCAGCGCCGACGATTTCTGGCGGGCGACGCGATGGCTCGCTGCTCGGCACATGCAGCAACGGCTCTTCCCCAGATGCGGTCATCGACTGTGTGAGCTCGTCAACCGCCAACGCGATCTCCAGTGCGCGCCGGGCGTTACGTTGGGCGAGTACGCCAGTGCCGACGACTACCGCGCACCAGACCACCGTTCCGGCGCCGGCGATCAGGAACAGGCGCTCCAGCCATCGCAGAAGCCCGGAGCCACGCTCACGTTGACGGTCCGACATAGTAGCCCGCTCGTGTTCGGGCAGTGAGCTGACGACGATGGCCAGGAGCCACGACAACGCGAATCGAGCGAAATCCGCCGCGCGAGGTGTCGCTCGGCACGAAGCCGATCGTGTAGCCACTTCTGATCTCCCGGGCGATCTGTGCGAACGAACGCGTCAGGTCGTCCGAGTTCTTCACCATGAACGCATGACCGCCGGTGTCGCGCGTCAGCGTCTTCAACACATCACGGCGCTCGTCTCGATTGTCCGGGTCGAAGAACGTCACCGAGTAGATCACCGCATCGCTTATCCTCGCGCGCCCGACGACATCGTCGAGCGTCAGCCTGCTGGCGTTATCCCCGCCGTCGCTGATCACGACCAGCGCTTTCCGGTCCCGTGTTCCTCGCCGGAGATGTACGAGGCCTAGCGACAGCGCATCGTAGAGAGCGGTCACGCCCTGTGCGGGCGCGGTCTCGAGCGCAGCCTGTAGTTGGCCGGCGTCTTCCGTGAACGCCAGATGCAGCGGGAGTCCGGGCCAGACCGTCTCGTTGAAGTTGAACGTGAAGAACTCGTCGAGCGGATGACACATCGCCACGAACGCGGCGCCGGCCGCGGTCACCTCGTCGCGGCGGCCTCGCATGCTGCCGCTGCTGTCGATGAGCATTCCGATCGTCGCCGCCACGTCCTCGCTCGAGAAGAACTCGATCGCCTGCCGCTGCCCGTTGTCATAGACGGTGAAATCCTGTTGCCGCAGGCCCGGCACGAGCGCTCCGTGCTGATCGACCACCGTCACCGTCAGCGACACGAGATCGGTCTTGACCGACAACACCGGCGACTCGACGCGCTGCTGCCACGACGCTGAACCTGCGACGGTCAGCAGTCCGACGGGCAACGCGAGGTATTTGAGCGCGGACATGACATGGTCCTCACCGGGCGGCGGGTGGGCCGGGCATCGTCTGATGCACCGGCCATCCGTCGCACGGGTTAGCCGTTACGACGACGCAGCAGGCCCATACCGAGTCCCGCCAGGAGCGACGCCAGGCCGCCGACAGCAATCACCGGAAGCGGAGTGGCGGTCCGTGGAAGTTCTGCAGGTGCAGGTTCGGGAACGGGTTCGCCCACCGGTTCGACCGCTGGCTCTGCAACCGGTTCCGGTGCGAACGGTTGATACGGCGGCTCGATGACCGGCATCGGTTCTGCCGTGTACGTGATCTCCGGTTGCCTGACGACCTCCGGGATCATGTTCGGCTCGCCTTTGCCATACACGAATTCGTAGCCTCCGTATTCGCCACCGTAAAAGAGCGACCGCACGGCAAAGGGAACCCCGGCCGGCGTCTCTTTGAAGGTGACCGTTGCCTCGTCGGTCAGCGTGGTCCGGAGATCCGGAATCGTGTGGAACATCGCGTACACGATCGTTCCGTCATTGCTGAGGACTTGCAGCACGTTGCGGCTGGTGTCGGGATTCGTCAGATGGAACCGGTAGGTGCCGGCACTCAGCGTGGCGCCGGGAACTTGCACCGGCGCGTTGAAGGTGAGATACGCGAGCTTATCGAATGTCACACCGCTCGCCGGTGTGGGCGTCAAGGCGAGAAATGTCGCGAAGAGCGCCGCGGATACGAAGAGCTTGAACATCGCCCCCTCCGTATTTCTCCGAAGGACGCGTCGTCCTTCGGCGATCGGGCTGTCATGCTCGAGCGATGCATTTCTTTTGCCTCAACGATCTTCCGACATTCCAATGCGCGCGTACGCATCGGCCCGAGCCCGCGCTCGTATTCACGGAGAAATCCCACGACCATCTCGAACTATTTCGCGCGACCGCTGCGACGCGACTCCCGCGGCGTCGTTCGATGCGTGGGACATGTCTTCGCGCAATCGGTGTTTTTACGCGCGTAGCGCGCCGAGTCTCGCGGTACCCCGACATGGCCTTGATTTGCTGGCGTCTCTCTATAGGGTGGTAGAGATGAATACAGAAGCGCGCGGCACGATCACCGACGTCGTCGTTCAGCGGATCTGCCGTGC
>DATCXH010000399.1:0-3024 GCA_036565925.1 Vicinamibacterales bacterium | reverse complement strand
GGCCGCTGGCGGTACGAACTGACGCACGGGCCGTCGCTCACGCTGCCACCGCGAATCGATTGAGGGCCTGGAGCAATCCGGGTCCTCTTTCTTTTTACGCACCACGAAGTGCTGACAGCAGGGAGGCGGGATCGTCAAAGATCGCCAGCGCGCCGCGAAAATCGTCGCGTGACCAGTGCCCGCCACAGCGCAGCGCAATCGTGGCGACGCCGGCGCGTCCGGCGGCCTCGACGTCGTACGGCGTGTCACCGATCATGACTGTCTCATCCGGATCGCTTCGCGCGCGTGCCAGCGCTGCGTGCACGATGTCGGGATCGGGCTTCGACTCATCGGCATCATCTTTTGACGCCTGGCGCTGAAAGAGATCACCCACGCCCGCCTGCTTCAGCAGTTGATCCAACTCCTGGTCATCGGCTGACGTCGCCACGACGCGTGTGATGTGGTGTCCTCGTAAGAACTCGAGCAGCGGACGAACGCCCGCCGTCGGTTTCAAGCGAGGGAGATACTGATCGAAGATGACTTTCTTGCGCCGGGTGATTCGTTGACCCAGTGGCGAGTCATCCTTGATTTGGGCGACCTCGCATAGCAGTTTGTCTCCGCCTTTACCGATCAACGGTCGGACACGACTCAAGTCGGCCCGGATGTCGTGCTCGCGCAACGACTGAACCCAGGCCTCAGCGTGGGCATCGTTGCTGTCGATCAGCGTGCCGTCCACGTCAAAGAGCGCGGCGGTGAAATCGCGTCCCGCAATCTGCACGACAGAGACAATTGCAAGAATTGTCGCGATGTCGCTGCTGCGAGGGCGACCTCAGCCATCGCGAGCGGCGGCCGTCACTCCGTGACGGCGGTCGTTTTGCACCAGCTTCTCACCCGATGCCGAACGCTGGTGCGATGTCGCTCTCCACTCAGATCGTGTGGCTGTTCGTGCTTGCGACCCCGGTCGCGTGCGCCGCCTGGACGGTCACGCATGAGGAGCTCTTTGCCGAACTCCACGCGTGGTGTGTGCGGCAAAGCCGTCATCGGCGGAGTCTCATTGCGCGCAAGTTCTTCTATGTGTTCACGTGCGAGTACTGCTTCAGTCATTACGTCGCGGCACTGGCGGTTGCGCTCACCGGATTTCGAATGCTCGTCGAGGGATGGCCGGGGCTGCTGTTTGGGTGGCTGGCGCTCGTCTGGGTGGCCAACGTCTACATGAGCCTGTTCGTGCGGCTTCGCCTCGACATCAAGCGCGAACGCGTCGAGCTCGACGTCGTTGAGGAGCAGAAGGCCGCCGACCTGACTGGGCCAAGCACGCAAGGACCAAGAACCAAGGACCAAGCACCAAGGACTAGTAGTACTGCTCCCGGTGTATCGGGCACATCCCGCGCGCTCGGATCTGTTCGATCACGGACGTGATCATCGCCTTGCTTCCGCAGACATAGACCGCAAGATCGTCAACGGCCGCGATGTGCGAATCGAGATGCGTTTGCACACGGCCGACAGCCCCCGTCCATGACGATGACGGCTGCGAGAGCGTGATCGTGTAGGAGAACTCCGGGAACTGTTCAGCGAGTGCATCGAGCTCGTCCCGATAGTAGACGTCATGCTCATGACGCAGTCCCCAGACGAGTGTGATCGGCCTCGGACTCGGCAGACGCGCGTGGAGCATCGAACGGATGGGTGCGATGCCTGTCCCCGTCGCAACAAACAGCAGGCGCCGATCGGAATACTCACGCAGCACGAAGGTGCCGGCCGGGCCGCGGAATGAGACGGGGTCTCCGGTCTGCAACGAAAACAGGAACGTGGAGCCCGGTCCGCCTGGAACGAGATTCAACAACAGCTCGATGGCGTACGGATTCGAAGGCGGAGACGCAATCGAATACGGACGCGTCACCGGAAACGGCAGGCCCGCTTTCGGTACTTCGAATGACACGAACTGCCCGGCCTGAAACCGGATTTCGGGCGGTTGGATCAGTGCCAGCCTGATGACGCGTACGTCGTGCGTGAGATTCTCGATCTCGCCGACCTGCGCGGTAAAGGTCTCCATAGTACTTATGACGCCTCGACGGCGCGAGTCGTCTCGCGATTCATCATGTCGCCTTCATACCTGCTCCGGTTCGCGTCGTTGCAAGTGGCGCGTGACCCGCGCGCGATCGACAGCCCCCCACTCGTACTTGTATGGTTCACGCCCGCCGAGAAGGTCAAACGCCAACGACCGCTCCGCGATCGCGCGGTCGATCGCGGCGGCAATGGTGAGCGAGCCGGCGCCGATCGAGGAGAACGACGGATCGAAGCCGCCGATATAGAAGTAGTCTCGCGATGAAGTATGAAAGCCGTAGTAGACGGCTGCCACTTCTGCGCCGATCCACAACGAATGCAGGCGGAAAAGGCCGGCGCAAAGCAGCCCCTCGGCTGCATGGCAATGGAAGTCGCGAATCTGCGGATCGGCGAGCACTCCCGGCGAACCCTTCGCGTTCCAGCGTTTGGCGTGGAGGCGGAAGAGGGCATCGAGCGTTGACTCGAGCGTGTTGGATTGCTCGTGCCTGACCGCCACGCGCCCGAGACGTTCGGCGCGGTGCCATTGCTGTCTGATGTTGCGAGCCATATGTGAGCCAATGGCGGCCGACAGCGCCCCGCGTGTGGTCGGCAGCGATCCAGGTGCTGTGCTGGAACGGGGGGAATCGGGAACCGAAGACCACAACGCATCCCATTCGGGACGAAGCGCATCGAGCGCGGCCCGTGAGGTCACGCGCTCAACCTGCAGATCGTCGTGTCCGCCGTGCGGTGGGACTGCTGCGTCATCATCCATTGATAGCGCTCTACGTACTGATCGACCATCCGGTCCGCGGAGAACCTGACCCGTGCCCGCGTCTGACAGACCTGCGGATCGATTGCCTCGGTGCGTTGGATTGCCTCGGCCATCTCCTCGACCGTGCGCACGACGTACCCGGTCGTGCCGTGCTCGACAATGTCTGGCAGCGCGCCGCTCGGTAAGGCGATCACCGGCGTACCGCAGGCCAGTGCTTCCATCGCTGCCAGCGAACT
>DATCXH010001221.1:0-8351 GCA_036565925.1 Vicinamibacterales bacterium | reverse complement strand
TTGGGCACGCCGCGGGGCGGACGACGGACGGTGCCGAGACGGAGGCCTTCGTCCGCAGCGCGAGGCGATCCGAGTCGAACGATACGAATGGCCATGCCTAGGTGAGGCTGCTCTCCTGGCCGGAATACGAGGCGGCCCGAGTCTCTACGTATTCCGTGACCATGTCGTAGCCAGCGCCGACGCTGGAGTGCAGTCGGACCACCCGTTGGCGCGCGAACTGTGCCGGATGACGAACGCCGGTTCGGCCGCATTTAAAGAACCGCTTTGGCGGAAAGTAGCTGTTGTCCAGCTCCCACCGTGGCAGGTACTCGGTAACCAGCCATCCACCGGTGAGCGATTCGTGCAGCGCGGGACACACTGGGTCAGCGGACGCGGCGAGCTCGCGTCCAGCCGCATTGATACGCAGACCCGCTGTCGCCGCCTCATTCAGCATCCAGCGCAACGGAATCCGCGCCGCCGCATCATCGTCGAACCCGCCGCCGACGTCGGAGTGGACGCCCCGGAACCAGACTTCAACGACGTCCTGATCGCGATATGCCGCGGGATCGTCCACGGGTCTGTCTGAGTCGATCCCACCCCAACTCGTTGGAAGGAACCACGATCGCTGTTCGTCGAGTGCGAGCGCGTGACGGACGTTGTCCACGATAGGGTTATGGCGCAGATGCGGCAGGCTCTGTGGCCAGATGCCGCCGTACGACTTGACGGTATCCCAGATGCCGAGGAAATACACACGCGGTGTGCGCACCTTCTCCTCACGCTTGAACCGCGCAACTGCATCGAAGTCCTGCAGATGCGGCGTGAAGAGATCGTAGGCCTGCTCGAACTTGTCCTCGAAGTCGATGGAGTCCTTCGGCAGCAGCCCGCACCGGAATAGCAGACCAGCGAGCACCCGCACGGTGAATGCGCCACGGCTGAACCCGAACAGATAGATGTTGTCGCTGTCCTCGTAGCACTGCGCCAACGCGGTGTAGAGCTCTTTGACGTTGCGACGGAGGCCGTAGCCAATCGCAAGACCGATTCCGCGGACGACGCTCGACGGAATCCACCACGCCTGGAACGGCGGATCGAGAATGTCCAGCGCCCGCCGCTGCACTCGCTCCCGGTCTTTGTAGGCCTTCACCGCGTTGATATATCGCGGGTCCGTCCCAATGCCCTGGTCGTAGAAAGCGACCTGCTGCTCAGGATGATCCAGGTCGATCAGTTGCACGAGCCGGGAAACGTTCGATACCTGTGCCCCGAAGGTGTTGCCAGTGCCGTCGGAACACACGACGATGTTTCGCGCCATGGTCAGCTGCCGGTGACGACGTGACGGGCGAACCAGGCGAGGGCGAGCACCAGGCCTGAGAACGTGAGTAGCGTGGGCTGGTGGCCGGGCCCGGCCTCACCTTGTAAGGTGCGGAACAGCGCGACGCCGGCGATGAGCCACAGCACGCCGACACCCGTCAGCCAGAGTGCCATGCCGATCACCGCGATGACGATCCACCGCTCCTGACGCGACAGCGCATGGAACCCGCGTGATCCATCGAGCTGCCAGATCGGGATCAGGTTGAAGAGATTCAGGAATCCGGTGAGCTCGGTGATCGCCAACCAGATCGGCGCCCCCGTCGCCATGTAGGTGAGCCACGAGGCGACCGCGGCGCCGAGTCCCCACACGGGTCCGGCCAGTCCGATGCGAGCATCGGTGATCGGATCGCTGATGTGCTCCTTCAACATGACCATCGCGCCAACGCCAGGGATGAACAGTGGGGCACCCGCTTGAATGCCCAGCCGGCGCAGCATGGCGACGTGCCCCATCTCGTGAATGTAGATCGAACCGGCGAGACCGACTGCGAGAGGCCATCCGTGGATCGACCAGTACACGGCGATGAAGCCGAACATCGAGGCAAACGTGCTCAGCTTGGTGAGACCGAGCAGCAGGAACTTCAGTTTGCCGATCAGCAGGAAGCCGATCGTGACTGCCGCGGCAGTGCCCTGTTTCCACCAACCGTTCTTCGAGTGATCTGTCGGTGACGCGGCGGGAAGACCCGGAACTTCGTCGGCGAGCGCGGCAAGACGTTCGCCGATCTGCCGATACTGTTCGGACTGCGGTGGCACGAGCGTGCGTGCTTCCTCCCATAGTGCACGTGCCGAAGCGCGATCACCCTCCGTCGTCGCCGTTGAGGCACGAGCGGCAAGATCCTCGAGCCGATCGCGATAGACCAGCGCTGAACAGGACGGGCAGACCAGCGCTAACGCTGACAGCTCGGTGGAGCAGCGGGCGCAGACGCTCGGGCGGACATCAGGCGTGAGATCGAGCATCGTGTTTGGTTCAGACCGCTGGCGGTGACGCGGCCGCGATCCGATAAGGCCCGCTGATCTGCAGCGGTGGGACGGCGGTCATTTGCCACGCCTGCCGCATCCCGATACCGATGATCAGCGCGCTGAGCAGGCCACCAGGCATCGAGCCGAAGACCACCAACACCGGCAACGCGAGCGAGAAGCCGAAGAGGATACCCAGCGCTACAGGGATGTTCATGCCGGAGTCATCCTGCGACTCGGCCGCCGCGGGAGCAGCAGCTTCGGGCCTTGCTCCGGCGTTCGCTTTCTCCGCCTGCTCCTTTTTCTCCTGCTCGGCGAGGCCCTGGAACGTCAGCGGCGTATACGCCACGCCCACCGCCCAATACGTCAGCACCAACGCCAGCACCTGATACCGTCGTCCGCCGCGGCTGGCGGTGGCCTTGCGAATCGCCCAGCCGACCATGTAGCCGATCGCGATCGCGACGATCCCGATCTCGAAGTCGGTGATCGCGATCACGGCGTAGTAGAGGATCGCGCCAAGAATCGCCGCGACCACGCCGAAGACAGCGGCTTTCACAAACAGTCCCCAACCGCGTGGTGTCTCTGTGAGCAGCACGAGCTGTGTGCGACAGGAGTCGCACACCGATTGCCCGTTGACGTCGAAGTATTCATCGGTGATCGCGCGATGACATGCGGTGCACGTAACACCCTGGGTCGTGATGGTGCCCAACGATGCGACTGATGGAACCGCGGTGTCGAACTGCAGTGGCGGAGGGCCACCAGGGTTCGAATCCATAGTTGTCCTCGCTCTCGTGTGAAGTGATCGCGCGCTGGGGACCGCGTCAGTATCGAGTGACACTATACGCGTGTCGTGCGACGAAGTGTGGGTCGCGTGCAGAATTACGATCTTTTGATCGCGGCGATGGTCGCCGCTGCCGCGGCGGCGATGAGCGCCGGGATCAGTGCGGCCCAGAACACATCGCGCATCGGCGTATTCTGCGTCAGCAGCAGGCCACCGAGGACCGGTCCGACGATCGATCCGATTCGGCCGATACCGAGTGCCCAGCCGACACCGGTCGATCGAATGTGCGTCGGATAGAACTCCGACGAGAGCGCATGCGACGCGTTCTGGCCGCCGATAATCCCGACGCCGGCGCACGCGATGGTGACCGCGAGCATCGCGACTGACGCACCGCTGTGACCAATGGCGTAGACGAATGCCGCCGCCCATGCGTAACAGCCGGCAAGGATCCAGAACGAGAAGGTCCGATCGAGTAGTCGCCCCAGCACGATCGCTCCGGCAATCCCACCAATCTGGAACAGCGACGTCAAACGGATCGCTGTCGCCTGCGCAATTCCCGCGTCGCTGATGATCGTCGGCAACCAGCTGTTGAGGAAATACAGGTTGAGCAGGTTCATGAAGTAGATCACCCAGATCAGGATCGTCGCCATTGCGCGGCCGTTCGTGAACAGCTCCGCAACGATGAACGCACCCGTGGTCCCTGCCCCGAGCTCGGTCGAGGGGCCTGCCCCATGCCGCGTCGAAGGGTGCTCGTCAGAGCCCGGCGAGAGCGGAGCCGCAACCGCTTCAGCAGGGGCCATGCGAGAGAGATAGGCTCGTGCCCGTAACTCGTTGCCGCCGCCAACGAGCAGAAAGCGGATCGATTCCGGCAGCAAGACGAACGAGGCCAGCGCGATCGCGATCGGCATGATCCCGCCGACAACGAAGACCGACGGCCATCCAAAGACCGGGATGATCGAGGCCGCGACGAAACCGCCAACGGCCGCACCCAACGAGAACCCGCAAATCATCATCGTCACGGCGCCGGCGCGACGGCGTTGTGGCATGTATTCGGAGGTCAGCGCGATGGCGTTCGGCATGGCGCCGCCCATACCAAGTCCGGTGATCGCCCGCCATGCCATGAGCGACTCCACAGATTGTGCGGTGGCGGTCAGCAGCGACCCGACGCCGAAGATCAGCGAACAGCCGATGAGGAGTGGTTTGCGGCCGATGCGATCGGCAAGCGGTCCGCTGACCAGCGCGCCGATCATCATGCCGACAAGACCGCTGGAGATCACCGAGGCGAGGACGTTGCGCGAAATCTTCATCGCGGCCGTCAGCGCGGGCGCGACGTAGCCCATCGCCTGCGCGTCGAAGCCGTCGACGAAGACGATGAGCCCGCACATCACTGCTACGAGCAGCTGGTAGCGGCTGACCGGGCGATCGTCGATGAAGCGGCGGATGTCGATTGCGGATGTCGAGGACACGCGGGCGCAGCTTATCGCATGTCCACGAACTACGGCGTGCCTCGGGGCCGGCCCTGCTCGAGCGCTGCGATTCGCCGCTCGTGGTCGGGAAGAACCTTTCCTCCGACAGCTAAACGATGAAATGCGTGTGCCATCGCGAATGTTCGGAAGAACGACGACGATGCCATCGTCGCCGGGGAATTTCACGAGGCGACTTTGCAGTCGACTGTCTGTCTAAAGACAGCGCCTCTACTTGAGTTTGATCACGACGAGCGAGATGTCGTCGGTCGGCGGGCCGAAGGCGAGGACGTCCTTCTTGATCGCCTCGTAGATCTCGCGTGAGCCGAGGTGCTTCACTTCGCGCAACACGCTTTCGAGACGATCTGGAAAGTACGCCTCGTCCTGCGAGCGGTGGTCCGACAGGCCGTCGGTGTGCAGCAACAGGATGTCGCCGCGGCCCATCAACGTCCACTCGTTCATCTCGTAGCGTTCCTTGAAACCGAGCAGACTCGTGGTCAGACGACGGTCGATCACGAACGAGGGCATCATGCCGAGCGGCGGGAACGAGACCTTCAGGTGATCGCTGACTTCCATGAAGCGGTCGTGGATGTTCGAGAAGACGACCGGGAAAGGGACGCCCGCTGTCAGGAAACGGAACTTCGCGTCCTCGGAGATCTCGCCGTAGATCATCGATACGTACTTGTGCGTGCCCGAGGACTGATAGAACCGCGTGTTCAGATTTTCGAACAGACGCCGCGTGATTTGGCCGTAGCGATCGAGTTCGTAGATCGCACCGAGTAGAAAGGCCTGGTGCAGCATCGCCGCCAGCAGCGCGTCAGTCATCTGATGACCGGCGACGTCCATGACGGCGATGCCGGCTTTCTGCTGACAGCGCTCGAGATTGTCGGCGACGTCGAAGCGTTGCTCTTCGCGGGCGCGAGCGATCCTGGCCTGCAGATCGAATCGCTGCTTGAAATCGATGTAGGTGATGTGATCGCCGCCGACCGACCCATTGAGCTGCACTGAGCCGCCCCAGACGTCGATGCCGCTCAGGCGAGGAACCTCGCCTGGGAGCGGCACCAGATACTTGGCGATACTTTGAAAGTTATCGAGCTCGCGGGTGAGGCGTTCCAGCTCCTGCGATGCTTCCACAGTCTACTGAGACGCCGACGAGCCGGTCCGGGGTACCGAGCCGCCGTACACCTCGACCTGCGCGACATCGACCCAGCCGCCCTGGCCGTGACCGCTGCCCGGCATCAGATCGACGAAACCGATTTCATCGACCTTGCTCAAATCGACCTTGTCGAGGAGCGAGCCGGTGGTGACCGCACGGTTGATATCGAGCTTCATCCAGCGCACGTCGCCGAACGAGAACTCGGTGAACAGCCAGTCGCGCACCGTGCCATCGGTGTGATCGCCGACCAGCCATGTGCCGTCGGCCAGCTTCACGATGGGACGGATCTGATGGAAGCCCGAGACCTTGGTGTTCCATCGCATACGAGCCAGTCCGCTGAGGTCGGCCATCTGCGTCTTGTGACGGAACGCGACAGCGCACGGCGAGGTGCACATCCCCGTCCAGACGTGAGTGGGATTCAGCTCGTCGTTCGCCGCGCCAGTGAGCAGGAGCTCTTTCGAGCTCGGGCCGTAAACCTTCAATTCGAGATTGGGGTTCGAGAGCGTCGAATCGAACACGATCGGATGCTCGCCGCCCTTCTCCGTCTGCTTCCACTCTTCTTTGAAGAAGAGCGCAGGACGTGTGACGCGCGCGCCAGCGCCGCGGCCGCCCGCGGGTGCTGCGGGAGCTGCCGGAGCTTGCGCGAACGCGCTCGCACCAATGGCGAGAAGGAACGCAGTCAGTAGCAATCGATTTTTCATGACAATTCTCCCTGTGGACCCGGCGCAATCGTTAGGGCAATGCAAACACGAATACATTCGCGGCGTTGCTCGGCTGCAACTCCGGCGTCATGCGCCCCGCCGAGCCCGCAACGAGCGACGAGCCTGTCGTCACCGCGACGTACTGCTTGCCGTTGACCGCGAACGTCACAGGATAGCCGCTGACGGGTGCGCCAAGATTGACTTCCCAGAGTACCTTGCCGGTCTTGTCGTCGAACGCCTTGAATCGGCCGTTGGCGTCGCCGCCGAACACCAGGCCGCCGCCGGTCGCGACGAGTGACAGCATGCCGGCGCGCTGCTCGTGCTTCCACAGCGTCTTGCCGGTTTCCGCCGAGATCGCGATGACCTCGCCGACCATGCCCTTCGCCCCCTCTGCGATCACTCCCGGCATATCGAGGCCGTAGACCTTCGACGGATCGCGGGTATCCACCGTGACCTTGGCGTTCATGCACATGTTCTGCAGCGGCATGTACATCGCGTTGGTCGCGGGGCTGTAGGCGCCAGCGGGCCAGTTCTTGCCGCCGTTGCTGCCCGGGCAAATCAACTTGACCTCGTCCTTCTTGGTCCAGATCGCATCGGGATTCACAGTGACCTTGCCGGTGGCGCCGTCGATATTGCTCACGACGTTTTGAAACACCGTGGGCCGGGCCCAGAGGAACTCGCCGGTCTTGCGATCGAGCGTGTAGACGATGCCGGTCTTGCCGGGAATGCCGGTGATGACCTTGCGCCGTTCACCGGGCTTGATCTTCGGATTGATCCACTTCACTTCGTTTTTATCCGGCGCTATCGCGGTCTCGACGAGCAGGCGCTCAAACGGATGATCGAGATCCCATTCGTCGATGATGTGCTGGTAGTACCAGACGATCTTGCCGGTGTCGGCATCGAGCGCGAGTGTCGAGTTGTGATAGAGGTGCTGCTTGTCGGCGCCACCGAGCGTGAACTTGGGAGCAGGAATCGTTACCGAGGTGCCAACGAAGATCATGTTGGTCTCGGGGTCGTAGCTCGGTACCATCCACGTGCCGACGTGCCAGCGCTGTTCCATCGGCACATCGCCCCACGAGTCGTATCCCGGTTCGCCGGGACGCGGAATCGTGTACGTCCTCCAGACCTCTTTGCCCGTCTGCGCGTCATGCGCGGTGATGACGCACGAGTTGTTGGTCGCATCGGGCTGACACTGGCGACCGGTGATCACTTTGCCATTGGCGATGATTGGCCCTGAACTCGCATTGGCGCGCAGGCCGGCTTTGAGGATCTGCGTTTCCCACACCAGATTGCCCGTGCGCGCATCGACGGCGTAGAGACTGTTGTCCGCACCGGCATCGATGATGGTGTTGCCCCACATCGCCATGTTGCGATTCGTACCGCCGTTGATGCCTTCGGGATACTTGCGGCGGTACTCCCATTTCAGATCACCAGTCTTCGCGTCGAGCGCCATGATGATGTCGCCCGGGTTCGGGATGAACATCGTCCCGTTGTAGACGAGCGGCGTCGCTTCCTGCGTGCGGCCACCAACGATGCCGCGCGACCACATCATCTTCAGACGACCGACGTTGCTGCGGTCGATCTCCTTCAACGGGCTGTAGCCCCAGCTGTCGAGCGTGCGTCGCCATGTGAGCCAGTCGTTGGGACTCGGCTTCCAGAGCATTTCATCTGTCACCGGCGTGAAGGATTGCTGCGGCGTTTGCGGCGTCTGCGTTTGCGCGGCGACGCTCAGGCCGGCGATGGCGGCGAAGAGGAACGCAAAAAGAATGTAGAAGCGCTTCATGGCGTTTCCTTTATGTGGTGTCCGCCTTGAGGCGGACCCTTAACGGAGCCTCATTCTAAGCAGTAGCCTTTGCTACGAACAACCGTCTACACGGCTTGGCGATCAGGCGCGCCATCTTCCCGGCTCGAACATGGCGGGCGCTGTCGGTCGCGATGCCGGTGTTTGCGTA
>DATCXH010001214.1:0-2182 GCA_036565925.1 Vicinamibacterales bacterium | reverse complement strand
CTGGGACGAAGCTTCACGTTGATCTCGGGCAGGAGAAACATCGTGATGACCGTCGCCTCCGACAGATCGGTCTGGAAAAGATCCGCGCGCCGGAACTCGGCTTTGCCCGCCACACCCGCCCTCCGGGCGTTGCGTCTGGCGAGCGCCACCATGTCGGCGTTGTACTCGATGCCCAACGCACGCGCGCCGAGCTTCGCAGCAGTGATGACGGTGCGGCCGTCGCCCGAGCCGAGGTCGATGAGAACGTCGCTCGACTGCAGCCCGGCGATATCGAGCATCCGGTCCACCAGCGACTGCGGGGTCGGAACCCACACCACATCCTTGCCATCCTGTCCGACGAACGGCTCATAGTCGTTGCTCGGTTGTGCGCCCTGTGCCAGCGCAACCGAGCTTGCAAGCGTGAGCCAGGCACCGAACAGGGCAAGTCGCACGCACCGTGATGTCCGCATCAGGATCTCCTATCGCGGAATCCAGCCGCCGTTCCAGGCATGGCGGTTACGGAAGCGGCACGATCGCCTCGATTTCCACGAGAAAGGCGGGATCCGCCAGGCCCGAGACCACCAACAACGTGTTCGCGGGAGGATCGCCCTTGAAAAATTCCTGGCGAACCCGGCCCACCGCGTCCCGATACTTGAGGTCCGTGATGAATACCGTGGTCTTGGCGACATTCTCCATACGTCCTCCGGCGCCCTCGATGACCTTTTTCAGGTTCTCGAGCACCTGCCGCGCCTGGCCTTCCGCATCGCCCTTGCAAACGATGTTGCCTTGCATGTCGCGCGAGGTTTGTCCCGCTACGTAAAGCGTTCTCCCTGCCTCGACGATGACGCCGTGAGAGTAGGTCTTTCCGGCAGGCACAAAGACATCCGGGGGCTGATAAGCCGTGCGTTTCATGCTGCTCTCCTCCTGTGCATAACGGCTGGAAAAAAAAGCGTGCGCACAACGTCGGCGCGGAAGGCAGGATAACCCGACTCGGCGATCGTCGGCACGTCGCAGGTCGTCGCAGTCCATGCGCCATGCCGTGACTCCCGTCACGCATGCCATAATACCGTCCGCCGCGCGCACCAGCGCATCAAGAGAGATCAAGGAGAACAGCAACATGGCAAGAATGTCGGCCGGACGTGCATTGATGGAGTCGCTGCGCGCCGAGGAGGTCGAATACGTGTTCGGCATCGTCGGCTCGTGCATGGTCGAGTTCATGGACGAGTTCTTCGACCGCAAGGACATTGCATGGATCGGCACGCGCCATGAGCAGGGGGCCTCGCACATGGCGGACGGCTACGCGCGCGTCTCGGGCAAGACCGGCGTGTGCATGGCGACGAACGGCCCGGGTGCCACGAACTTCGCGACAGGCGTCTCGGTCGCGAAACTGTGTCACGCGCCGATGATCGCCATGACCGGCGCCTCGATGCTCTCGCAAGTCCATCGCGAGTCGTTCCAGGAGATCGACCAGGTCGCGATGTTCAAGCCGCTCACGAAGTGGACCGCGCAGGTGCCGCGCGCCGCGCGGATTCCCGAGCTGATGCGCCATGCGTTCCGCGTCGCGACGAGCGGCAAGAAAGGGCCGGTTCATATCGATCTGCCGCGCGATCTGTTCAACGAAACAGTCGATGTCGAGCTGCAGCCGCAGTCGCAGTATCGCGAGGAGCGCGCCGGTGCGGCACACGGCGAATCGATCGCAGCAGCGGTGGACGCGCTGCTGAAGGCACAGCGCCCCGTCATCGTCGCCGGCCTCGGCGTGCACGACAGCGGCGCGCAGCGCGAGGTGCTGGAGCTCGCTGAAATGCTGTCGGCGGCTGTGGTCACTTCCTATGGGCGCAATGACGCGGTGCCGACCGGGCATCCGCACGTGCTCGGCGCGATCGGACGCGCAGGCGCGCCCGAGGCGAAAGCAGTCATCAAGAGCGCGGATCTCATCCTCGCCGCGGGCACACGGCTCGCCCACTTCACCACCATGTACGACCACAGCAACATCCCGGCGGGCGTGCCTATCCTGCAGATCGAGATCGATCCGAAGGACGTGGGCCGCAACTACCCGGTGGCGGTCGGAATGGTGGGCGACGCACGCGAGACGCTGCGCGCCATCATCGCAGCGCTGAAAGCGCGCGAAAGCAAGTGGCCGCGCAACAAGGACAATCTCGCAGCGATCGCCAGGGGCAAGCAGGACCGCGCCACCCGTCTCGCC
>DATCXH010000384.1:0-2267 GCA_036565925.1 Vicinamibacterales bacterium | reverse complement strand
CCTGCGGGTTCGGCAACCGCCCGTTCTTCAGGAACTCGTTGAGGCGGAGCACCTGGTCGGTTCCCGCAATGGAAATATCACGCGGCGCGACCACGAACTGGTTGAGCGACGTCGCCGGCTGCCGTTGTTCCACCACGTTCAGCGCCCAGGTGATCAGGCGCTGGTACGCCAGACGATAGCTACCGCGAATCGACGTCTTCCCCTGTCCGTTCGGATCCCACGCGACACCGATCGACGGTGCAAAGTTGTTGTTGTCGCGCGGGAACCACTCCCGGCCCGTGTCGGGACCACCTTGCAGGAAGGTGACCGGCCCCTGGCTGCCATCGAGCGGCTTGTCGGGCACAACCTGCACACCCGCAGCGTCGTAGGGCACCGAATTCAATTCGTAGCGAAGCCCCAGATTCAGGGTCACGTTCTGCCGCACCCGCCAGTCGTCTTGCAGGTAGAAGTTGTACTCGCCGATCCGTTGATCGAGCGTGAGCGGTTGTAGAGGCACGAACTGGTCGCCGTTGCTGTAGAACGCCTGATCGATGCGACCGATTCGACCGAGCAGCACGTTGTAAAACGTGTTGAGGTTGTTGCGATCGGTGGCATTGATCCCGGAGGCCGTGAGGTCCACACGGCTACCGTCCGGACGGACCACGCCGGAAGCGTTGGTGCCGGTGAACGACGCATCGAGGCGGCTGAACGTCAAGCTTGGAAAAATACCGAACGGATTGCCGGCGCCGCGTTCCTGTGGGATGTAGTACCTTCGCACGTTCGCACCCGCCTTGAGCGCATGCTCGCCGCGCACCCAGGTCAGGTTGTCGAGGAACTGGACTTCGCTTGGCGTTCGCGACGTCCCCGGCCAATACACGAACGGGCTGCCGAAAATGCAGCTGCCACGGCAGATCTCGTAGGTGCGTGGATGCAGCGGATCGGCGAAGTCCAGCACATTTCTGGTGAAGCCGCCGGTGATCTCGTTCATCAGCGTGTTACTGATGGCCCACTTATGCCCCACCGCCGCGCCCTGCTGATCTGACAGCCGCACGCGCGCCG
The DNA here is from genome assembly GCA_036565925.1 of Vicinamibacterales bacterium. Taxonomy (GTDB): domain Bacteria; phylum Acidobacteriota; class Vicinamibacteria; order Vicinamibacterales; family UBA2999; genus Gp6-AA40. The sequence goes on along the minus strand of DATCXH010000384.1, from coordinate 1,229 downwards.
GCCAGCTCATGGGCCTCGGGGTCGTGTTGATGATGTCGTTGATGAGATCGTTGCGGAACGCATTGCTGTAACGGACGAACAGCGACTGCGCCCGGTTGATGGTCAAGTCCACGCGCGTGGTCAGCGCGTCGACTGGAGACTCCGACGGCGAGTTCCAGCGGTATCCAGCGGTGTTCAAGCCGTCGCCGATGGAGAAATCGTTCGGCAGTGGCAGGAACGCGAGGATCTCGTTCTGCATGACCGGATCGAGTCCGAGGCCACGCGGGTCGTTCGTGGCGAAGCTGTACGAGGAGACCGGCACCAGGGGATTCCCGCTGCCGTCGACACACACCGGCCGATTGCGAGCGATGGTATCGCTTGGGCACGCCTGGGTGACAAACCGGAACACGCCGCGCCGCAGCGCATCGGTCGGCACCGTCACGAGTTGGCTCGTCTCCTGTGTCCTGCGCATACCGTCGTAGTTCACGAAGAAGAACGCGCGATCGCGCCGGATGGGTCCGCCGAGCGCGCCACCGAACTGGTTGCGCCGCAGCACTTCCTTTTCCAGACCGTTCTTCTTGTTGAAGTACGAATTCGAGTCGAGCGCTGTATCGCGGAAAAACTCGTACAGCGTGCCGTTGATGACATTGGTGCCACTGCGGGTCACCAGTTCCACCTGGCCTCCGGCCGAGCGGCCATATTCCGCTTTCGCGTTACTGGTGATCACGCGGAATTCCTGGAGCGCTTCTGGATTGACGGGAGAGTTCGTCAGCTCACCGCGCGGAATCACGGGATCTGAAATGTCGATCCCATCCTGTGTGGTGGTGATCCCTCGCCCGCGATCGCCGTTGATGTAGTGCGTCGCCGTTCCACCCGAGGACGTCGCTTCGGCACTATGTCCCGCAACACCCGGTACCAGCCCAATGAGGTGCAACGGATTGCGTCCGTTCAGAGGCAACGTGACGATGGTCTCCTGCGTGATGTGGGTACTCAGCGATGACTCGGTGGTTTGCACGATCGGTGACTCGCTGGTGACCACGATCGCTTCCCGCAAATCGCCCGGCTCCAACAGGATCGTCAGGTTGAGATCTGCTCCCACCGTCAAGACGTTCTTCTGGTTGGTGACAGGTTTGAAGCCGCCCAGTTCGGCGCGGATGGTGTAGCTGCCGACCGGCAAGCTCGGAAACAAAAAGAGGCCCGCCTGGTTGGTGACGACGTCATGACGCACGCCCGTGGCTTCATGCGTCGCC
>DATCXH010000840.1:0-7404 GCA_036565925.1 Vicinamibacterales bacterium | reverse complement strand
CAACAGCCCGCGGCACCCGATCCCAAGCCGCTGACGTTGCCCGGCAGCACGTTGAGTTTCCCGCTCGCCAACATCCGTGATGCGTTTGGTCCAGCCGATTGGTTCCCTGGCGATCATCCGACGATGCCCGAAGTTGTCGCGAAGGGACGTCGTCCTGATGTGCGTGCCTGCAGTCTTTGTCATTATCCGAACGGCAAAGGTCGTCCCGAGAACGCCGGCGTGGCTGGTCTTCCCGTCGCGTATTTCATTTCGACGATGCACGATTTCAAGAACGATGTGAGGAAGAGTGCGGAGCCGCGCAAGGCGAACACCAACGTCATGATCCAGATCGCCAAAGGCATGACCGAGGACGAAATCAAGGCGGCGGCCGAATACTTTGGATCGATGAAGTGGACGCCGTGGATCCAGGTCATGGAGACGAAGACGGTTCCGAAGACGCGCATCCAGGGCGGCATGTATCTGAGGCTCGAGGGCAACGAGACCGAGCCCATCGGCATGCGCATCATCGAGACGCCGGTGAACGTCGAGCACACCGAGACGCTGCGCGATCCGCGCTCGGGCTTCATCGCGTACGCGCCGATGGGCAGCATCAAGAAGGGCGAGGAACTCGTCACGACGGGCGGCAAAGGCAAGACGGTGCAGTGCGCGTTCTGCCACGGCGCGGATCTGAAGGGCCTCGGTCCCGTGCCGGGTCTTGCGGGCCGCTCACCGAGCTACATGGTGCGGCAGATGTATGACATGCAGGCTGGCGCGCGAAAGGGTGTGTGGACGGATCTGATGAAGCCAGTCGTCGCGAAGCTCACCGACGAGGACTTCGTGTCGATCGCGGCGTATCTGTCGTCAAGGATGCCGTAGTAGTCCTTGGTACTTCGTGCTTGGTGCTTGGTCCGTGCTTGGTCCGTGCTTGGTCCTTGGTCCGTGCTTGGTGCTTGGTCCGTTCTTGGTCCTTGGTCCGTTCTTGGTCCTTTGTCCGTCCTTAGTCCTTCGTCCCATGGTCCTCTGTGCGGACCAAGGACCGAGGACCCAGAACGGACCAGGCACCAAGAACCAGGCACCAAGGACCAACAATCTCACCGTGGCCCGTAATGCGGTAGCGGCCGGCCGACCTCGTATGCGCCGAGGTCGGGTGCCTTCCCCGTGAAGTCGTCGTTGATGCCCGTGAGCTTCAAGCCCGCATCAACGGCGGCCGATCCCTCGCGCAGCCGAAAGTCAAAATCCGCCGGCTTGTAGAGCGTGCGCGGATCCGGCCCAGGTGGCGTCACCTTCACGAACACGTCGTAGTCGATCAGCACACTGTGTGCGTCCTGCGCGGTCGCAGCGCTGTATTCCTTCAACGTCTTGAACCGTCTTCGCTCGCGCGTTGTCGCCTCGAACTTGGTCTGCTCCTGTGCGTTGAGCTTGCCTGCCTCCCCTGGAAAATTCGCGCGCATCGAGAACGGCGGCGTGCTCCACTCGAAGGAGAACTCTGCGCCTTCGTTTGGGCGGAAACCGTTGTAGTCGGAGCTCGAGTAGTTGGTGTTGGTCTCGACCGCGAACGTCTCGAGCGTCTCGCTCTTCCCGAGAATCAGATTGTTGCGGTAGTGGACGTTTGACGCCGCGAGCAGCATCGGCTTCACCGGTGCGATCAGTGTGTTGTGCCATACGATGATGCCGGATGAGGACGCGGTGAACTTCACCGCACCGCCTTCGGGCGCGTGGTAGACCACGTTGCGAATGAAGTACACCGGACCGCCGAATGCGGGCTGGACGCTGAGCGCGCGGTGGCCGTGATTGAAGCACCGATTACGGAAGATGCGGATGTTGTGCGCGCCGCCGTCAGCTTCGATGCAGTTGTCTTCGACATTGCTGATGTCGTTGCCGTAGAAGTCGATCGACACCGGAAGTCGATCACGAATGGGCCTGCCCGACGTAGCCTTGGCGGAGGCGGGAGTTCCGTCCGGATTTCCGTATGTCGCGACGTCCACACCGTCGTGGAAGTTGGCGATCGAGTTGTAGGCGACGACGTGCCCTGAGCCGTAGACCTTCACGGCGTATTCCGAGACCAGTTTCGGGTTGAACTCCGGCAGGCTCGTCCACGTTCGGCCGGTGAATCCCATCAAATAGTTGGGATTGAAGCGACCAATCATCACGTTGTCGGCGATGTAGTAGTCCTTCGAGCCTGACCAGTCGGTATAGATCGCGCGTCCCACGTTCTCGAAGCGCACGCGCTTGATCGTCAGGCCGCTCGAACCCGTGATGTTCTTCAGGCCGCCTTGGAAGGCGAGCTCGGTATTCCGAATCGTCAGCCCCTCGAAGTAGTTGTAGTTCGCGGCCATGACGTTGAACAGGTTGTAGGCGTTGTCGCCGTCGAAGATTGCCTCGCCGTCGCCGGCTCCCTTGATGACGATCGGCTTATCGGCGGTGCCGCTCTGCGTGAGGAAATACGTGCCGCTCGAGACGGTGCCGAGTCCGCCGCCATAGCGATAGCGGTCGTCTTTGTACACGCCGGCATGCACGAGAATCACGTCGCCCGGCTGCACCCGCGGCGGATAGGTGTTGAAGTTGTCTGAGTGCGACGAACCTGTGTAGTACGCGGCGAGGAGTCCGGTGAACGCCGGCTGCTGTCGCTCGCCCTTATAGTCGGGCGGATAGACGTGATAGACCTTGCCACCGGTTGCGGGCGTCGGCTCGATGCGCGTGCGCGCGGAGACGATGCGTTCGGTCTTGCCGCTCACGCCGTCGGGATCTGAGAGCACGAAGCGAGCTTCGTAGTTGGTGCCTGGCTCGAGATCGAAGATGCTGCCAGCGAAACCGTTTGGCGTTATGTACTGCAACGCGTTCTCGTTGATGCGCTCGTTGCCGATGCGCAGCAGCGGAGGCCCAGCCTTCCACGTCTGCTCGCCGGTCTTGCGATAGGAGACCGCGACCTGCGCGTTTCGGTTGTCGTCGCCGTCAATGTGCCATTCGAAACCGAGCGAGAGCAGCGTCGGCGGTTCGGTGATGAGCTCGCCGGCGGTCGTCCTGTCTGCTGCGTGAACCGTCGCAGCCAAGATCAACGAACCCAGAGCCCAAAGCCCAGAGCCTAGAGCCCGGCGCCAAGTAGTCCGTTTCATTGCGCGTATTATGCTCTCGTGTCCGCGTACTCGTTCGACAACTTCACTGTCGATGCCGCTGCCCGTCGGGTCACGCGCGCCGGCGAACTCGTCTCGATTCCCGATCGTCACATCGGCGTCCTGCTCTATCTGCTCGCTCATGCGGGAACGGTCGTCTCGAAGGATCAGCTGATCGCATCGGCATGGGATGGCCTGGCTGTCACGGACAACAGCCTCGAGCAGGCGATCTCGGGATTGCGACGCGTGCTCGGCGAGGGCCCCGATCGCACTCCGTACATTCAAACCATTCCCAGGCAGGGCTATCGCTTCAACGCCATCGTCACACGAACGACTGCGCGTGCGTCGGACGACTCACTCGAGGCGCTGCTCGCGCCGCATCGCGCGTGGATTGAAGGACGCGCAGCGCTGGAGACGCTCGAGGCCGAGCAGATCGTGCGCGCGCGCGGCGTCTTCGAGGGTGTGTTGCGAAGCGCGCCGGATCAGGCCTCGGCGCACGTCGGTCTCGCCAACGCCTGCATTATGCAGTTCGAGATGACGCGCGCTGACGAATCACCGGACACGGCGGCATTGACGATGGCGGCGCAGCATGCGCGCGAGGCGTGCCGCCTCGGTCAGGACTATGGTGAGGCGTGGGCGACGCTCGGGTTCGTACTCGATCGCACCGGCCGGCATACCGATGCGCTCGCGGCGTCACGCCGCGCCGTGACGCTCGAAGCCGACAACTGGCGACACCATCTCCGGCTCGCGTATGTGAGCTGGGGCGAAGAGCGGCTGCGCGAGGCGCGGCGAACCCTCGCGCTGCTGCCCGGGTTTCCCCTCGCGCACTTTCTCTCGGCGACCGTGCACGTCGCACGACAGGCATTTGACGAGGCCGAGCGCGAACTGGACGCCGGGATCGCGAGCCAGGCGAGTGAACACACGGGACCGTCGCGATTCAGCAGCGTGGCGCTGCACTGGCTGCGCGGTCTGCTCTATCTCGCGCGCGGCGACGAACCACGCGCGCTCGCATCGCTCGAACGCGAGCTTTCGTTCGAGTCGAGCGGTCACCTCTATGCTCGCGAGTGCTGCGCGAATACCTGGTACGCGATTGGTGCACTGCACGCCCGCCGGCAGCGGCGAGCCGAGGCTGTGACGGCGTTTCAGCAGGCACTGACGCGCGTTGCGAAGCATCCGCTCGCACATCTGGGGCTGGGCGTTCTCGAGGCCGGTGCGCCAATGCCCGCCGCGGTCGGCGCGTCAGCGTCAGCACCGTCGTTCGAGGCCGCCTCGTCCTTTGAAGCCGCCATGGGTCAGGCGGCCGTGCTGGTCATGTCTGGTGACCCGCAAGATGCGATGCGCCTCGTCGACCACGCATTGAGCGTCGCGCCGCCTGGCAATGTCGGCTGGCTGCTTCCTGTGGAGCCGCTGTTGAATGTAGCGTCCGCGCCCAACACGTGGGCACCTGCGCTCGCGCGTCTCCGTACGCGGGCGGCCTGAAGAGCATTGAAGATCTCTGATCTTTGATTGTTGATTGGTTGGTGATTGGCGATTCGTGATTCTTGATTAGAGCTGCTGAGCGCCAATCAACAATCCACAATCGACATTCAACAACGATCGACAATCAAAAATCCACAATCCAAAATGTTCTTCAGCACTGCACGCGGTGCAGCACCCCTTGCCGTCGCTGCGCCGTCTCCGATCCGATGATCAGCGTCTTCTCGTCGAGAAAATCGATGGCCTCGCCTTGCGGCTCGATCTCACCGAGGAAGCACGGCTTGTGCAGATCGCGCCAGCGGTTCCCCTGCGGAGTCTTCTCGAGCGCGTAAAAGAAAATCTCGCTGTAAGTTCTGACCGCGAGCGTCATGCCATCCGGCGACATCGCCGCCGAGGTGACCCATCGGCCAAGACCCTGGTCCGGCGAGATTCCTGTGTTGCCTTCAGATGCGGCCGTCAGGATCTCGTGGCTCATCAACGCTTTCACGATATCGCCCTTCGTGAAGCCGAAGAACGAGATCGTCGGCGTACGTCCTTTGCTGACGATGGTCACGTCACCATTGGGGAGCAGGGCGATGGCCTCGGTATCTTCGGGCTCGCCAGGATAGCGGAAACGAAACGATCGCGCCTTCACAGACAGCGGCTGGTCGGGGGCTTCGCCGCTGATTGCCGGCTCGTGGACGACGTAGATGGTCAGGACCTCGCGCGCCCGACTGTTGTTGCCGGTGTCGGCGATGTAGAGGCAATGACTCGTGGCTCCGTCTTCAGGGCAAGGGCCGCCGGCGATGTCTTCCCAGTCAATCGCCTCCGCATCGAGGACCGCCACCTTCGCCAGCAGCGTGCCTTTCTGATCGATCGCGTACAGCATCGGCATGTCGCCCGAGTCGTTGTGCGCCCATATCACGCCAGGCTGGGTCCGGCTGATCGCCAGCCCCGACGCTTCGCGCAGTTCCGGCGGTAGCGGCCCGAGCTCTTCGAGGACGCGCGGCGCATAGGCCCGCCCACGCTCGAAATAGACCGCTCGGGCGCGGCTTTCGAACTGCTGCTCGATCCACGGCCGGGAGGCGAGACCCGCCCCAGCCAGGACGAGGAATATCAGAATCAGCTTTGCGCGGGACACTGCTGGATTCTAACCGCCTTCGCGGGTCGACCGCTTCGGCGAGGGCGGAACGCTCCGTTCTCCTTGCTTACCGAGAGGAGCAGGAGTATGCTCCGCTCTCGGTAACCGTGATGAGCGCGCATGGAGGCGGCTCTTCAGACCCTGAGGATGCGTAGAGGCGGGTCTTCACACCCGCCTGGAATGTCTTATGTGGAGACGCCGGAGTCGCGACCACGAGCTCGACGAGGAACTGCGCGATCACCTTGAACGGCAGGTCGAGCAGAACATCAGCACCGGCATGCCTCCTGAGGAGGCGCGTCGTCAGGCGCTCCTCCAGTTCGGCAATGTGCCGTTGGTGAAGGAAGACACGCGAGCCGTCTGGACGCGAGTCGGTATCGAGCAGCTCCTGCTGGACGTTCGCCGCGGCGCGCGCATTCTTACCCGGTCGCCAGGACTGAGCGCGACCGCCGCAGTCCTCATCGCCCTCGTGATCGGGATCAACACGACGATCTTCTCGGCGGTCAACAGCACCGTGCGCCGGCCTGCGCCGGGCGTCACCGCCGACGATCTCGTGAAGGTCGCACTGGCCGATCGTCCTGGTGCCCCATTCATCAGCTTTCCCGACTACCTCGAGTATCAGAAGCAGACCAAGACACTGCGGGCGCTCACCGCTTCCACGAACCGCCGCGTGACGCTGACCACCGATCGCGGCAGCTACGCCGTGTTTATCGCCGCCGTGGATGCCAACTACTTAGAGACCGTCGGAGTATCGGTCGCGCGCGGCCGTTCGTTCGATGTGTCGGAGAAGACCATTGGCCCGTCAGGCCTCACGGCAATCATCAGCGACCAGGCGTGGAAGAACTACTTCGACGGTGATCCGCAGGTCATCGGCCGCAGCATCGAGATCAACAGCTTTCCAGCCACCGTCGTTGGTGTTGCGCCGCCGCGGTTTCGCGGTATGGGACTGACTGAGCGGTCGGATGTGTGGCTCCCGCTGCTCGCGTTCTGGCAAGGCGTGATGCCAGATGACACCCGCGCGGTGACCGATCGCAACATTGCGACCGTGGATCTCGTCGGCAGATTGGCGTCCGGAAGAAGTGTGTCGGAGGCGCAGGCTGAATTCTCCACAATCGAGGCGCGGCTCCGGCTGGCGGATCCGGCGATCGAGCGGCACCCCATCAGCGTCGTGCGCTATACCGGCACGGCCGGAGGCGTGGCTCCGGCAATCATGCCGGCCTTCCTCGCTCTGTTTTCGATCGTGACGCTGCTGACGGTGTTCATTGTGTCTGCGAACGTCGCCAATCTGATGCTGACGCGCAGCATGGCGCGTCAGCGCGAGACCGCACTGCGGCAATCACTTGGCGCCTCACGAATGCGCATTGTCAGACTACTGCTGGCGGAAGGCATGTCGATCTCACTGGTCGCATGGGGGGCCGCATGGGTGATGACGATGTGGGCGGTGCGGATGATTCCGCAGCTGCTGCCGCCGACACCGTTGAGTGAAAGCGGATTGAACATGGCCCCCGACTGGCGTGTCGTGTCGTACGCGATGCTGCTCGCGGCAATCGGCACAGTCGCGTTCACACTGGCGCCGGCGCTGCGTGTGTGGAAACAGGATCCGTTGCCATGGCTGAAGGCCGGAGAGCAGAGCGTCGCGCCAGGCCGTTCGCGCCTGTCGAGTGTGCTCGTCATTCTGCAGCTCGCATTTTCAGTCGTGCTGCTGACCGGAGCCGGACTTGC
>DATCXH010000868.1:0-5363 GCA_036565925.1 Vicinamibacterales bacterium | reverse complement strand
TGGATGAAGAGGATCGGCGCTTTCGTGGCTTTGAGTTGTTCGGCGCCGAAATCGTATGGCGTGATCGCCATCTGTACGACGCGCTTCACGAACGTATCGAAGTTGTCCGGTGTCGGGCTCAACTTTCTGTACTCGGTCTCGATAGGCGACCCTTTGAACATTCCGGGCTCTGAGCGAGGGAACGCCTCGACCGCTTCTTTGACCAAGCCATCGTGGCGAAACGCCGCCGAAATACTGACCACCTTCCTGACTTTTTCCGGATGGCGGATCGCAACCTCCATGGCCACGCCTCCACCCAAGCTGTACCCCAGTAAGTCTGCCGGTTTGATCTTCAGGTGGTCGAGCACTGCCGCGACATCGTCGGCGAGGTTGTCGTAGCTGAAATCGCGATCGATGTCCGCGGTACGGCCATGGCCCTGCATCTCGACCGCGATCACTTGCCGGCTTTTCGAAAGCCGGGGGATCATCGCCGCCCAGTTGTTCGTGATGGTCATGAACGAACCGTGCAGCAGGACGACAGGGTCCCCCGTGCCGTGGATTTCGTAATACATCTTCAGGCCGTGCACTGGCGCATAGCCTGTCGTCGCTTGTTGTGCCGACATCGCGGAGAACTCCTCGATCGACTCTACCAGCGTCAGGTGTCCGACGCGGCGATAGGCGTATACTCTCGGCCGCAGCCATTTCCTCGCTAGCCGCATCTGCAAAGGGGGAACGCATGGGCTCGAAGCCACTGAACCGAAGGGCGCTGCTCAAGAACGGCGCCGCACTCGCCGGCGGTTTGACTTTGGGAGCGGCAGCGCCAGCGATGGGCGGCCAGCAGACTCCAGAATCCCATCACGCTCCACCCTCATGGCCGATGATCAAGGGCGACAAAGACATGGTCGCCTACGGCGACCGCTCGAAGTACGTGACCTCGGTACGCATCGCCCATCCAGTGGGTGGGAGGCCTTCTCCCGATCAATTCGGGCTCACGTTTCATATCGCGACCCCGCTCCAGGACTCGGTGGGCGTGATCACGCCGTCCTCGCTCCACTACGTGGCGACGACGCGTGGCGCGTTCATGCCGGACATCGATCCCAAAGAGCATCGTCTGATGATCCACGGCCTGGTGGACCGTCCACTCACCTTTACGGTCGAGGACTTGAAGCGTCTTCCTTCCGTGACTCGTCTTCATTTCATCGAATGCGCAGGTAACCGATCGTCGCGGAACGGCAAGAACGTTCAGCAAACGCACGGGATGGTGAGCTGCGCGGAATGGACCGGCGTGCTCCTGTCGACGCTGCTCAAGGAATGCGGCGTGAAAAGCAGCGCGAAGTGGTTCGTCGCCGAAGGCGCCGAGGAAGTGAAGGGCGCGTCGAGCATGCCCATCGCCAAGGCGATGGATGACTGCCTCGTCGCCTACGGCATGAACGGCGAAGCCGTGCGCCCCCAGAACGGATTTCCGGTGCGGCTGATGATTCCCGGGTTCGAGGGGATTTTCCACACCAAGTATCTGCGGCGAATCAAGGTCGTCGATCGGTACTACATGAACTACAACGATTTCGGTCATCTCGATCACGACGCCAAGATCGCGGCGCTCGAGTACCAGATCGGGCCGAAGTCGGTGATCACGTTCCCGTCCGGCGAACAGCGGCTGCCCGGCAAGGGCTTCTACGAGATCAGCGGGCTCGCGTGGTCCGGCGGCGGCGCGATCAAATTAGTGGAGGTGTCCACCGACGGCGGGAAGAAATGGAACAAGGCCGAGTTCAAGGGCACGCCGCAGCGCATGGCGTTTACTCGTTTCGGCTATCAATGGAATTGGGACGGCAACGAGACCGAGATCCTGTCGCGCTGCACCGACGAATTGGGTCAGGCCCAACCGACGCGCGCCCAGATGGCCAAGTACTGGAACAAGCCCTACGATCAAACATTCAGCGTGCCCGGGTTGGACAACAGCGTTCAGCCGTGGCACATCGCGAGCGACGGGAGCGTGACCAATGGGTTCGCATAGGATGCTCCCCTTCGCGTTCGCGCTGACCGTGCTCCTGATAGGCGGTGTCTCCGTACTGGCGCAGGGGCCTACGTACCGGATAGGACGCACACCGACGCCGGAAGAAATCAAAGCGATGGACATCTCCATCGGTCCGACTGGAGAGGAACTTCCGCCAGGAAAAGGAACCGCCAAAGAGGGCGCGCAGCTCTATCGCACAAAGGGCTGCGCGGGATGCCACGGCGCGACGGGCATCGGGGGCGCGGCTCCCATTCTGAAAAGCAAAGATCCCAAGAACCCCGATGTCTGGGCGCGAGAACGTATCCTGCCGCTGCGCGCGCCGTTTGCGACGACGGTCTGGGATTACATCAATCGCGGCATGCCTCTCAACAGAGAGGGCACGCTGACCCCCGACGAGGTGTACTCGCTGACGGCGTTTCTCCTCTTCATCAATGATGTGATCCCTGAGGACCAGGCACTCGACCAGCAGACTCTGCCCAAGGTCAAGATGCCCATCGGCGACAACTACGCTCCGCTACCTGATTGGAAGCCCAGGACGAAAAGGCTCCAGGGTTACCCCTTCTAGCGGACTAGATCAACCCGTCAAGCAGCACGACGTCTGTCTGGCGTTCTGCCACGGCGGCATAGATGTGCCGACTGTCGCGCGACCACGAGACATTGCGAACCATCAGGATGTAGCGATCGCCGAAGTCGGTGATCGGGCTCAAGGCGCCACCCGCGGTCGGGATCGTCCAGATGTTTGTCGTCGCGCCGTCGGTGAGGAGCGTCGCGAGCTGTTGTCCGTCTGGTGAGATCACCAGGTTCGGAATTCGCTGAGGCAACCGTTCACCGGCCACTCGCGCCATCGTCTCGTCAGGTCCGTCAACGGGATGGACGCGGACGTACTCCGCAAATCCTGCCCCCCAGCCCTTGCGAACGTTGAGGTGGACCGTCCGCGAGAGGAACAGCGTCGTCCCGTCCGGCGAAGGTGCGATGAGGTTAAGGCCTGTGCCTTCCTGCAACGTTTCCACTGCTCCGCCATCGATCGAAATCCGCTCGATCGCGCCAGGTTCGATCCCGAGCCGCCAGTAGTAGAGCCAACGACCGTCGGCGGACCAGGCCGGCGCCCATCCACGTACGACTTGCCGCAGCCCCCGGCCATCGGGCCGGATGGCCCACAGCGCCGCCGTGCCGGCGTGCGATCGGACGAAGGCGATCTGATCTCCACGCGGGGACCAGACCGGCAGGCCAACAGCGACGGCCGCATCGCTCTCAAAGGTAATGGGGCGTGTACCGGAACCGTCGGTTCGAGTGATCCAGAGATTCGTGTGCCCGCCGGTATCCGACACGAAGACAATCTCCCGTTCGTCGGGGCTGACTGACGGCACCTGCACCTGACCGGTCTGTCGCGTGACGCGAATAGCGCGGGCGCTGTTCTCGGCCGGCGATCCGCCGACGGGAATCTTCCAGACGTCCGAGCGGCTGGTGATGCGGCCGGCCAGCAGCTTGCCCGAGGCGTGGATGTCGGGCTCAACGTAGGACTGGTCGCCGAACGTCAGTTGCCGGTCGGCGCTGCCATCGAGCTGGATGACGCGCAGGTTGAAGACAGGCGGATACAGCAGCGTGCTGCCGAGCGACGAACTGTAGACGAGCCCTGAGCCGTCAGGTAGCCAGGCAAACCCTTCGAGCAGCGACCCGCTCACGACCTCGTGGCGTTCCCCAGTATCGACACGGCACACGTCGATCACGCTGTTGAACCCGATCCCGGTCGAGCGCTGAAGTGCAATCGAGCGGTCGTCGGGCGACCAGCGCACGGCCGTGTAGTATCCGTCTGGTAGCAGCGCGATGCGCTCGACGCTCGATCCGTCTCTCGCCGCGACGACGAGCGCGAGTTGCGATTCCGACGGCTGCAGCACGGCGAGGCGCCGACCGTCGTGGCTGATATCACCGGGGATCGTGGCGTTGACGATCTGCCGCGGCCATCCGCCAAGCGCACCAATCTCCCAGAGCACGCCGTCTTCCGAGTCGCTGGCCGGCGGTGTGAAATAGATCAACGTGTTCGAATCAGGCGCCCAGCGCGGATGCATGTGATCCGTGTCGTCGCGTGTCAGCTGAAGCAACCCGCCCTGGGCAAGCAGACGAATCCAAATTTGACGCCTGCCGGCGACGATCGACACGAACGCGATCATCTTGCCGTCGGGCGACACCGACGGCGTTTCTTTGAGACCTTCGACATCGGTGAGACGTTGGAACACCACGTTACGCGCCGAGCCCGCTGCCACGAATGGCAGATCGGCGGTGTCGACGGTCGCCTCGAGATCGATGCGCGCGTCGCCGATATCACGCAGACGCTTGCGCGCGTCCTTTTCGAGACATCGGCGCAGAAGGCGCGACACCGCCACAGGCGTTCCGGCCGGCACCGCGGACCAGTCCGGAACGCGATCGAGGATGGCCACGATCGTGTCGGACAGCGTCTCTCCGGGAAATGCCGTTCGCCCGGTCAGCATTTCGTACAGCACGCAGCCGAACGCCCAAATGTCCGCGCGCTTGTCTACCGTCTTGCCACGGGCCTGCTCCGGGCTCATGTATGCGGCGGTTCCAAGGATGACGCCCGAACGTGTGGCGCCCAGCGCCATCGTCGGCGAGTGCGAGAGGTCGGTGAGGGACCCATCGGTCGACGAGGCATCCATCGCTTTGGCCAGCCCGAAGTCGAGCACCTTGACGTGACCGTCGTCAGTGATCTTGATGTTGGCTGGCTTCAGGTCGCGATGCACGATGCCGCGTTCGTGCGCGGCATCGAGCGCGTCGGCGATCTGCCGGGCAATCGCCAGTGCGTCGCCAATCGGCAGGGGGCGGGTGGCGGCAAGGCCGCCGATCATCTCCGCCAGCGTCTGACCTTCGACGAGTTCGAGAACGAGCGCGTGTATGCCGTGATGCTCTTCCAACCCGTGAATGGTGGCGATGTTGCGATGATTGAGCGCGGCAAGTGCCCGGGCCTCGCGCTCGAAGCGCGACAGCCGGTCCGCGTCGGTTCGAAACGCGGCCGGCAGGATCTTCAGGGCCACGTCACGACCAAGCTTGAGGTCGTGCGCGCGGTAGACCTCGCCCATCCCGCCGACGCCGAGGAGGGATGTAATCTGATACGCGCCGAGGTGAGTGCCAGGCGACAACGTCACGTCAGGGCCGCCCAGTTCGCGGGATTCCGGGATTATATGTCTCGATCGCGGACCGGGAACGGGATGAAGCGTCCGCCCTCCCGGCAGTGCTGCCCGTTGGTGGACGAGGGACCCTGCAACGGGCCTTTGCATTTGCGCCGATCGAAACTCGCCAGGTGTCCGCTGCTTGCCAGCGCGGTCCAAATCACGCCGTTGGAGTCGATATCGATCCCCCGTGG
>DATCXH010000573.1:0-3239 GCA_036565925.1 Vicinamibacterales bacterium | reverse complement strand
CTCGCGCGCGCGGATCGACGAACGCGCGAGTAACAGGTTCGCAACGTTGGCGCACGCAATCAGCAGCACGACGCCGACCGCACCGAACAAGACGAACAACGTTTGCCGGATGTTGCCCACGACAAGGTCTTGCAGTGGCCGCAGCAAGACGAGTTTCCCCGTGTTCGAGGCGGGATACTGCGCCTCGAGCCGCTTGGCGATCGCGGTCATCTCGGCCTGCGCCTGATCGAGCGTTACTCCATCGCGCAAACGGGCGAGCGCGCGATAGTTGTGTCCGCCGCGAGGAGTTTCAGGGCGAAGTGCCGCTGTGGCATAGAAATCAGCCCTCAGCGGAAACCTGACGTCAGGCTCGAGCACGCCGATAACGGTGAAGACGTTGTCGTTGAACTTCAGCGTCTTCCCAAGTGCGGCCGGATCTCCGTTGAACTGCTGCCGCCAGTACGCATCGGTGAGGACGACCGAGAGCGCTCCCTGTGTGAGTTCCTGCTCGCTGAACAGCCGCCCGACCGCAGCGCGTGCCCGCAGCGTTTCAAAGAACCCCGGCGTGATGCCGAACACCATCACGTACTGCGCCGTGCCGTTGACCGTCGCGCTCCACTCGCCGCCGGTGTAGTAGCCCATCGCCTCGAAGCTGGTGCTCTGCGCCTTCCAATCGTGGAAGTCTGGCGCCGACACGTTCTGCGAGGACGACCCACGCTCCACCCAGTAGTTCTGCACCCCGACGATGCGATCCGGCTCGTCGAACGGCAGGGGCCTGAGGATGACGCCGTTCACCACCGTGAACATGGCGGTTGCCGCTCCGATCCCCAGTGCGAGCATCAGGATCGTCGTCAGCGAAAAGGAGGGTCGCCGAAGCAGGCTGCGGATCGCAAAGCGGAGATCCTGCGTGAACTTGTCCATATGCATGGCCTCACCAAACGCCGGACGCACGACATAATCAGGGCGTCAGCTCTCGATTGGACGTGAGGAGTGAGGCGAATGATCCTGATTGTTGGCGCAACGGGAATGCTCGGGAGTGTGATCGCGCGACGGCTGCTCGAGCAGGGGAAAGACGTCCGCATCCTGGTCCGCCCGGGTTCGGAATACCGCGCCCTCGAAGCCGCAGGTGCGAAACCGGTGACGGGCGACCTGAAGAACGGCGCGTCGCTGGAAGCCGCCGTGCGAGGCGTCGACACCGTGATCACGACCGCGAACTCTGCCGTGCGCGGCGGCGATGACACCGTGCACACAGTGGAGATCAGCGGCAACCGAAACCTCATCGACGCGGTCGCAACGTCGGGGGTGAAGCACTTCATTTTCACGTCCGCGATGGGCGCATCACCCGACAGTCCCATCCCGTTCATGCAGGGTAAAGGCATCGCGGAACAGTACCTGAGGGCGTCGGGTGTTCCCTACACCATCCTGTCGCCCAACGTGTTCATGGAAGTCTGGTTCCCCATGGTGATCGGCTTGCCGCTGCAAAACGGCCAGCCCGTCACGCTCGTCGGTGAGGCGCGACGTACGCACACGTTCGTGTCGTCTGACAATGTCGCGGCGTTCGCGATAGCCGCCGTCGACAACCCTGCGTCACGCAATCAGCAGCTGTTCATCGGCGGGCCCGAGGCGCTGTCGTGGAGAGACATCGTGGCGCTCGCGAGCAAAGTGACCAGCCGCCAGCTCGCCGTCCGCCACGCATCGCCCGCGGAGGGCATCCCTGGCCTCCCCGCGGTCGTTTCGGGGCTGCTCGCCGGGATGGATACGTACGACTCGCCGCTGGACATGACCGCCACGACCCGCACGTATGGCGTGCAGCTGACGACGGCCGAAACCGTTCTCCGCCGATTGTTCGCGTAGCGCGGGTCAGCGCTTGAACTGGATCTTGCCGCCAACGATCGTGTACATCACCTGCGCGGTCGGGATCTGATCCTCGGGCATCGTCAGGATGTCTTTCGAGAGCACGACGATGTCAGCGTACTTGCCGGCCTTGAGGGTGCCCTTGGAGTTCTCCTCGAAGGCGGCCCGCGCTGTGTTGATGGTGTAGGAGCGCAGCGCTTCCATGCGGCTCATCCGCTGATCGGGATAGAAGACGGTGCCGTCCTTGATCTTGCGGGAAACAGTGGCGTAATAGCTGGCGATCGGGTCGACGTCTTCGACGGGAGCATCGGTGCCGTTGGTCACGAGCGCGCCGCTCTTCATCAGCTTCTGCCAGACGTAGGCGCCCTCTGCGGCGCGCGTGTTCCCGAGGCGCGCTGGAACGTACGGCGCGTCGGACGTGCAGTGGATGCCCTGCATCGAGGCGACGACGCCCAGCTTGCCGAAGCGCGGGATGTCGTTGGGGTGCAGGTGCTGCGCGTGCTCGACGCGCCAGCGGAGCGCCTTGCCATCGCGGCCTTTGAACGCTTCCTCGAAGATGTCGAGCGTCTCGCGGTTGGCGCGGTCGCCGATGGCGTGCACGCACAGCTGGTAGCCGTGCTCGAGCGCGAGTTTCGCGGTTTCGCGGATCGTCGCCGGCGGCGTGGTGTTGTCGCCGGTGTCGTCCGGCTTGTCGGAGTACGGCTCGAGGAGCCAGGCGCCGCGAGAGCCGAGCGCGCCGTCGATGGAGTGCTTGATGGCGCGGACGGTGAGCATGCCATCGGCGTGGTCCACCATCCGGTACTTCGCGAGGTTTTGCCGCAACGCGTCGTTGCCCTGACGGATCATCACCCACAGGCGAACGCCGAGCGTGCCGGCGTCGGCCGCCGCTTTGAAGCGATCCACGTCCTCGAACGACGAACCGGCGTCCTGGAACGACGTGACGCCCTTCGACAGCACTTCCTTCGCGGCCAACTCGATGATCTTGCGTTCGCGGTCGGCGGCTTCCGCGGGTGACAGCTCGGGCGCGCCGCGACCGCGGCGAATGAGACGTGAAGCCGTTTCACGTAACAATCCGGTTGGATTCCCCTTCGCGTCGCGAATCAAGTCGCCGCCTTCGGGGTCCTTCGTCGCGGCGGAGATGCCAGAAAGCTCCATCGCCTTGGCGTTCACGAACGTGGCGTGGCCGCTCGCGTGCGTCAGTACCACGGGATTGTTCGGCGAGGCCTTGCTGAGCGCGTCGTGAAGGGGAAAACCCTCGACGTTCGGCGTGGGCCGCGCGCTCCATTTCTCCTGGTGCCACCCGCGACCGTAGATCCACTCTCCCGGCTTTGCGGTCTTGGCGCGCGCGGCGACCATGTTTACGATCTCGTCCCACGACTTCGTGTTCATCAGCTTTAAACCGAGTT
>DATCXH010000563.1:0-3637 GCA_036565925.1 Vicinamibacterales bacterium | reverse complement strand
TACTCTCTCGTCAACAACGCCGGCGGACGCTTCAGCATCGATGCGTCGACCGGCGTGCTGCGTGCCACGAGCACGGCGCTGGACTTCGAGTCAGCGACCAGCCACCAGATCACGGTGCGCGTCACTGACTCGGGTGGGCTCACCTACGACGAAAACTTCACCGTCACGGTGACGAACGTCAATGAAGCCCCGAGCGATATCGTGCCGCCGATCAGTCTGACGGTGGCGGAGAACATCGCCGCCAATGCCATCATCGGCACCTTCACCCGCACCGATCCGGATGCAGGCGATACGTTCACGTTCTCGCTGGTGGACAACGCCGGCGGGCGGTTCGCGATCGACGCCAATGGAACCCTGCGCCGCGGCAGCACTGCGCTCGACTTCGAGACGGCGACCAGCCACCAGATCACGGTGCGCGTCACCGACGCCAACAATCTCACTCGCGACGAGCAGTTCACCATCACCGTCACCAACGTGAACGAGGCGCCGACCGACATCGCATTGAGTGCCTCGACGGTGAACGAGGATGCCGCCGTCGGCACCGTGGTCGGCACGCTGTCACGCACCGATCCGGAATCGAGCGACACCGCGACCTACACGCTGGTGAACAACCCGGGGAACCTGTTCCAGATCGTCGGCACGCAGCTGCGGACCGCGGGCGCCTTCAACTACGAGGTGGCAGCGAGCCACGTGATCCGGGTACGCGTCACCGATGGCAGCAACAACACCTACGAGGAAGACCTCACGATAACGGTGGTCGATCGCAACGAAGCGCCCACCGACCTGTTCCCGCAGGCACCGCCGCTCACCGTGGCCGAGAACACGGCCAACAACACCGTCATCGGCCGGATCCTGCGCACCGACCCGGACAATCCGGCGACGCAGACGGCGACGTTCTCGCTCGTCAACGACGCGGGCGGGCGCTTCAGGATCGATGCCGACGGCACGCTGCGGGTGGCGACGACCCCGATCAACTACGAGACGGGTGTCGACTTCGTGGCTGCGTCGTCCTGGACCATCCGCGTCAGGGTCATCGACCAGGGCAACTTGAGCTACGAGGAAGACATGACCGTCGCGGTCACGGACGTCAACGACAACGCACCGGTCGTCACCCCCGTCACGTCGTGGAACGTGGTGGAAAATAGCGGGGTAGCCTCCTACGGCTTCGTCAGCGCGGTCGACCACGACGTGACCGCCAGCTTCCGCAATCTGCGTTATGAAGTGATCGGCGCGGACGCCGGCGTTTTCACCATCAACCAGACTACCGGTGCGCTGTCGGCGGTGGCCGGATTCAACTACGAGGCGAGGACGGCGCCCTACATCGCACAGGTGCGTGTGTGGGACGGTGGCGCGATAGGAGCCGGCAACTCGGGCGTCGCGGACATTTCCCTGCAGATCACCGACCAGAACGAGCAACCCTCGTTCCTGGTTGATACCAGTCACCCCAGCACATTCACCGTCTCCGAGTTGGTGCCCGGCTCCAACCAGACGGTCGTCGGCACGGTCTTTGGCTCGGACCCGGACATCCACACGGCGGCGAACAGAAATTTCCGCTATCGCGTGACTTCGGATCCTCAAGGGGGATTCGCCGGGGCGAATCCCCTGTTCGTGCTCAATCAAACCACGGGAGCGATCGTGTTGTCGGGAACGCTCGACTACGAGACGCAAGCCCCCCAGTACAATTTCACCGTCGAGGTCTGGGACCAGGGTGCGATCGGTTCGGGGTTGTCTGCCACGCGCGGCTACACGATCAACGTGACGAACGAGAACGAAGGCCCACGCCTGACCAGCCTGTCGTTCAACTGGTACTCGGTTCCCGCCGGCGACCTCGGCACGATCGGTGTGTACGTCTACGGCATGTTCGCCACCGATCCCGAAGGCAACGGCGTGAGCAGCATGGAGCTGCTGGACCCGACCGGGACCTACCCGCAGGCCACCGTCTATGCGGGCGACAATCCAAACACGCCGACGGTCGAGCAGTTCTACTGGATGGGTGACACGTTCTGGTCGCCGACCGGCGAGTTCCTGGTTCGCATGCGCGACGGGGTGGGCAATTACCACTCCGGCCGGATTCAGGTGCTCTACCCGGGCAGTCCAGCCACGATTCTCCTGCCGCCGATCGTCCTCGATCTGGACGGCGATGGTATCGAGCTCACGTCGCCACAGGTGGCGCCGGTGCAGTTCGACATGGACGCCGATGGCGATCCTGAGCTGACGGGTTGGGTCGGCGCTGACGACGCATTCCTGGCGCTCGATCGCAACGGCGACGGCGCCATCACCAACGGCAGTGAGATCTCGTTCATCGACGATCTGCCGGGCGCGGTCAGCGATCTCGACGGCCTGTCGGCATTCGACACCGATGCCGATGGCTTCTTCGACAGCGACGATCAGCGCTACGGCGAATTCCGTGTGTGGCAGGACACGAACCACGACGGCGTCAGTCAGGCAGAGGAGCTGCGAACGCTGGGCGAGCACGGGATTACCGCGATCAGTCTCACTCGCGACCTGAGCGGCGGCACCACTGACGGTGCCTCCGGCAACCGCATCACTGCGACTTCGGACTTCGTGCGGGCAGATGGCACGACGGGTGTCTTGGGCGATGTGTTGCTGAGCTACGCAAGCGCACCGCAGTTCGAGATCCTGGATCAGCAGCCCGATCAGGCATCGATCGTGCTGCCTGAGCCGGGCGACGGTATTCCCATGGGGCAGGACGGGATCGATACCGTCGATCGCGCCGCGCATGATGAACGCGGCGATCGAGTCTCGAGCGAGCCGCTCCGGCATGCGCCTGGGGGGATCAAGGCCAAGGCAGATGAGCGGCAACAGGAGGACGCGGAAGTGCCGCGGTCGAGCGCAGCCCAACAGGAGCAACCGCGGCCCACGTCGCGCGACTGGCGCGACTGGTTGCAGCCCGACGACTCGCAGACGGAGAGCGGCGCGGCAGATGCGTGGCAGGCGACTCAGCCAGGCACTGCGCCGAGCGCCCTGCACAACACGCTCAGCTCCGTTACGCGTCGTCGTCTGCAGATGATCGAAGCGATGGCAGGCTTCACGGACGACGACGAGGGTGCCGCGAACCTGAGCCTGCGCCCGCAGCGCTCGATCGACGCACGCACGCTTGAATTGCTCACGTCGGTGTCGCAGGTACGCGCTTCCCTGCAGTGACCCCTCGCGCTCCGCACGGAAGATCGTGCGGAGCGCGACCCGCCTGTCGCGAAATGCGAACTGACTGTCGTCATTTGTAAGGTCCGCCGGGCTCGCCTCCTTCTAGCTTGCTCGGCATGCGCATCGAGCAACTGACCTGTTCCATCGGCGCCGAGCTGATCGGCGTCAATCTCGCGGACGCCGCTCGCGATGGCGCCCTGTTTGCCGAGGTCAAGCAGGCGCTGCTCCGGCACAAGGTCCTGTTCCTGCGCGACCAGGACATCTCGCGCGCGGACCACGTCGCGTTCGCGAAGCGCTTCGGCGAGCTCGAGGATCACCCGATCGTCGGCAGTCATCCGGAGCATCCCGGGCTCGTGCAGATCTACAAGACGCCCGAAGGCCCGATCGATCGTTACGAGAACGCCTGGCACACCGACGCGACCTGGCGCGAGTCGCCGCCCATGGGTTGTGTCCTGCGCTGCATCGAGTGCCC
>DATCXH010000846.1:0-4088 GCA_036565925.1 Vicinamibacterales bacterium | reverse complement strand
ACGGCGAACAGCGCATCGACGAGCCGTTTCGCATCGGCGCGGAACTTCGGCATCTGCGCCGCCGTGTAGCCTTCGCTGATGAGCAGGATGTCGACCTTCTCCGCCGGTGGACCACTCTCGAGAAGAGTCCAGACATTGCCGGCTTTGGGCGGATCGGCGCGGTTGACGAATCGCGAATTGGGATCGATCACCGTGGACCACAGCTCGTGAAAGCTGTTGTCACGATCGCGCTTCTTCAGAACCACCTGGACCGGCGACTTCGGCCACGGGAATCGCAGCGACTCGCCGAAGGTCCGGTACAGCGTCTTGTACTCAGGAGTGGTCTCCCATTCGCCGTAGATGGAGGCGAAGCCGCGTGAGTAGATCGCGCGATTGGTACCGCGATCGATCACCTCGAACAGATACTTGCCGAGATTGAGATCGTCAACGAGCCGCGTCCGGCTTCCGGCCCATGGACCGTCGGACACCACGCGGTCCAGCGCGACGATCTCCTGTCCCATTCCACCCGAGTGGAAATAATCCACCCGCATCGTGCTCCCGGTGAACGACACATCGAAGGCTGCGGCCGGCTGCGTCGACGGAACCGCGCCACCAGCCAACAGTGCACAGGTCAGAGCCGCGATGAACAGCGCACGATGCATGGGGGCAATTGTACGTAGTCCCTGGTCCTCGGTGCTTGGTCCGTACTTGGTCCGTGGCCCCCTGGTCCGTCCGTGGTCCGCCTGTAGTTCCTCGCCCCGGGCGCGCTGGAAGGACAACGAACAACGGACAAAGGACCAGAGACGGACTAAGGACCCAGGACGGACTAATGACTAAGCACCAAGGACCAAAGGACCTGTCTCAAGCACGCCTGCGCGAGATCGCAATCAGCGCCACACCGGTCGCCGCGGCGACGATGCCGAAGACAGGTGGCAACGGGATCGTGTCTTTGTCTTCGCGTGTCACTTCGATGGGTCCGATGTCGACCGCCTTCTCTCTGTGCGTGACCGTGATCGCCGGCCAGATCAAAGCGGCCAGTCCGCCAAGCAGCAACACGATGCCGAGTATCGCCAGTCCCTTCATCTCGTACCTCGACCCCGCGGTTGAGCATCTTTCGTACCGCGTCATGTCGCGGCTCATCCACGCGTTGGGAGGAACGCTGCTGGGATCGCTACGGTAAGGGCCTACACAACACGCGGCCCAGTCTTACCGAAAAGCTCGTCGGTGTTCTGCTCGTCAGCGCCCGCAACGCTGGCACACAAGGTGCTTTGTTGGTTGTGACCGCGCGTGGTCGGCGGTCACGTTACGCCACACATGGTGTGGGGCGGGCGGCCGGTGTCTCTCGACCATTTGCGAGAAGAGCCATGCTGTGGACGCTCTTTGTCGTTCTGTTGGTCCTGTGGTTCCTGGGTGTTGTGAGCTCGTACACCCTTGGCGGGTTCATCCATGTGTTGCTGGTGCTCGCGCTGATCGCGGTCGTCCTGCAACTGATTCAGGGCAGGCGCGTCGTTTGAGGTCCAGACATTGGTGATCAGGCAGGAGGAGGAGACCCATGCATCTCGAGCAGTATGAACAGCAGGCATCCTGGAGGGGCTCAATCTGGATGTTCGTGGCTGGTACTGCCATCGGCGCCTGTGCGGCGCTCATGATGGCTCCGGCAACAGGGCGCGAGTCGCGCGAGTACATCCGGAAACAGGGCAAAAAGTTGGGCAATGACTTCAGCACGCAGGCCGACAAGGTCGCCTCGGCGATGAAGTGGGGTCAGGAACACGCATCGTCGGCAGTGAAAGGCACGGTGGATTCGGCGAAGGCGGCGATCAACGCGGCGAAGTCGTATCGCACTGGCGAATCGACGCAGACGAATGCGAGCACGAGCCAGACGTCGACCTCGAGCAGCCCGCGTCCGACTCCGGCGCGCCCGAACTATACGTCCTCGTAGGACGGGCTCCGTCGTGAGACGGGCGACTTCCGGCGATGCCGCACTGAACGCGCGCCTCTATAATTGCGGGGCGTGTCTTTCGCGCGGTTCTTTGCGCCGGCGGCAGGTGTCACCGGCGATCGAATTCTCCTCCCAGTCGATGAAGCCGAGCACCTGACGCGCGTGCTCCGACTCTCGAGCGGCGACCGTGTCCGTGTCTTCAACGGGCGCGGCGCCGAATTCGAGGCGGTCGTGGACACTGCGGACAGGGAAGGTGTGCGCCTGACCATCGGTTCACCCTGTACGCCGGCGCCGGAACCGCGTGTCGCCTTCACCCTCGCGCAAGCGGTACTCAAGGGCGACAAGATGGATGACGTGATTCGCGATGCCGTGATGATCGGCGCCGCGGCCATTCATCCAATCGTCACGACTCGAACCGAGATCTCTATCGCCGCGCTCACGCGTGGGCGTCGACATGAACGGTGGGGGCGTATCGCCGTATCCTCGGCGAAGCAGTGCGGACGCGCCGTGGTGCCATCAATCGCCGAGCCCCGCCAGCTCAACCTGGCTGATGGGTCGTTCCCCGTAGATTTTCCAGGCCCTGTATTCATTCTGGTCGAACCCAATACGTCATCCGGCGTTGGTCTCGCGCAGCTCGACTCGACGGTGCCGTCGCATGCGACGCTGGTGATCGGTCCAGAAGGTGGATGGACGACAGAAGAGTTACGGTCGGCGGCGGCCCTCGGTACGTTGATCACGTTGGGGCGACGCACGCTGCGCGCGGATTCGATGGCACTCGTGGCGTTGTCGGCGATGTTCGCGCGCTGGGGTGAATTCTGAACCACCCACCACCGACTACCAACCACCCAACCACCAACCAGTTAAGACAAGGCCTCCGACAGATTCAGAGTGGTCGTCTCAGAGGTGATCACGTCGAAGGTGGGCGTACGAGAGCGCAACGTGTGCGCTCGCCAGATGCGAATCGTGACGATGAGCACAATGCCGATCGCAAGATGCGTCATCGTGATCCTCCACGACTTCAGCGCGCGGAATTGAAGTTCCGAGAGTATGAACTGGTACATCAGCAGTGCCGCGGTGTACCAAGCGGCTCTCGACTTGAGCGTCTCGGTCGCGGGCTCGTGGGCGCTCGCAAACGGCACCTTCGTCCAGTTGCTCAGCGCGATCTCTGTCAGCAGCAATCCCGTCACGAGAACCATGGCGGAGGCACCGAGAGCCGTTTGCGTCGGCCACATCGCGAGCGTGAAGAACAGCCATACGAGCGAGATGGGTGCGACGCCGAGGATGACCATCAGCCAGCGGCTGGCGCGCACCGATGCGCGCACGGTCGGCTGCACCAGCCGGAAGACCCAGTTCGCATCGAGCTCGGTGGGAATCGTGAACGCTGCGCGTAATCCAAACACCGCGAAGAACATCAAGACGAGCGGCACTGAGATCGTGTATGCACGTGGCGCATCGAGAACGAGGCTGCCTCTCAACGACAGCAGCGGTGGGAGGAGTTTCAGCGCGCCGATCGCGATCGCCATCCCGAAGTAGGTGGCGAGCTGGATCGTGTGACGCCGACTGCGCACGAGGCTGGAGACGCTGAACATGAAGAGACTCCGGACGACAGCGCCACGCACCCAGAGCAGTGCCATCGACCGGGCCAGCGTGGCCAAGCCAATCCCGCGCTCGCGCGAACGCACTTCCAGAACTCTGCGACCCATCCACGCCGCCGGCACCAAACTCAGGATACAGACGAGCACCGCGACTGTTGCGGTAACCGACACGGCCGTGATGGCGTGCCGTGCCAGCACGTTGTTGCCTTCGGCGATCCATAGGAACAGAGCAGTAAACCAGACGGGTGGCGCCCACCCGTACGAGGCATGATCCTGCAGCATCGCCTTGATGATGTTGGGCAGCACCGAGGGAAGAAAGAGGAACGTCTCGACCAGCATCACGATCGTCACAAACTGCAGCACCAGCGCGAGCCGATCGGCGACACGCTCTCCAGCGCAGATGATGACGATCGCGCGCAGAGACATCAGGCCGAGAAACGTGCACGCACAGCCCATCATCGTCGCCGTGACGTGACCGGCAAGCACACGCGGAAACGTTCCGATCAGCGGATGCGTCGACGATGCAGCGCTGTAGATGATGGCGGCGGGCAGACTGATCGCAGCCGCGAAGAGTG